>JAEVZU010000250.1 GCA_023392075.1 Bacillota bacterium
GCTGAGATATTTTGGCAATTTTCGAGGAGGATGGACGCAGCCTTGCTGACGCAAGGCAAGGACGACGACAAAGAAAAGTGGCAAAATAGCCGGCGTGAGGCGTGTTATACATTGTCAATAGAGGGTACAGTGAATTAAAAAAAGAGGTATTTGCGGCACATTCAAGAGCAGGAAGGGCAACAGTAGGAGAGATAGTAGCTGAATTGCTTAAATCGGATAATATATATGTAAAATTCAAGGCAGCCATGGAATTTCCAAAAGTTCCGTCAAGAATGGATGTTCTGGTTGCCCAGGTACTCAAAGAGGCTGGTGCCGTTCCGCTTAAAGCAGGCGGCAAAATATTGATAGAACCTGTAAAAACATAGGAAGAGGGACGAAAGGACAATTGCCGTAATCTCACCTTAAGCATAATACGACATAAGCAAAAGCGTAAAGAAAAGGACCGCACACAAAAAACACTGAACAGGTTATTTTGTGTGTGGTCCTTTTTGATGGTAATGAACGGTATATTATTTTTATGAATCATAATCAAAAATTAATATTTTACCACATACAATAGTTTAATGTTGACAATAGTGTATGACATACAGTATACTGATATCGAGGTGATTACGTGGAAAGTTTTGATGAATTGATAAACTCGCATATCATAGAGTTAAAAAGGGGTACGCTGGTACTATCGGTCCTGAGCCAGCTCAATAACCCTGAATACGGATATTCTCTGGCTCAGAAACTGGAGGAAAAAAATACCCCGATTGAAGCAGGTACCCTTTACCCGCTGCTGAGAAGGCTGGAGAAACAAAATCTTTTGTCAAGCCAGTGGGATACAAGCGAGAGCCGTCCCAGGAAGTTTTATGTATTAAGTGGTATGGGAAAGGAAGTTTATGAAAAATTAAAAAAAGAGTGGAGAAATTTATCTCAACAGCTTGAGATCTTGTTAAAGGAGGATGAGTTATGAGTCTTATAGAACGGTATATATTGGCTGTTACCGAAAGTTTGCCGGAGGATATACGTTATGACGTTGCAGAAGAGCTCAGATCAAATATCGGAGATATGCTGTCTGAAAATGCTAATGAAGGTGAGATAAGAGAGGTTCTGGAGAAATTGGGGAACCCCAAAAAGCTGGCACAGGAATATAATCCCACCAAAAGATACCTGATTGGCCCTGCACTTTACGACAGCTATTTTTCTGTACTCAAGACAGTTATCAGTATTGTTGTGACTGTGGTCTTGTGTATTACGGTACTGGACTGGGTGTTTAAGGGATCGGTTGACTTAAACCAGGTGGAGTTGTGGAAGAAATTATTTGCAGACTCCATTGAGGCAGCTTTTTCAGGAGGTTTGCAGGCAGCTTTATGGGTTACCGTTGTGTTTGCAATATTGGAGAGAAGCGGAGTCAGTGAAAACCAACTGCCCTTTGCCAAAAAAAAGTGGTCACTTGACGAGCTTCCAACCGCTCCGGTCTCAAAAAAAGCTGTAATATCCAGGGCTGGAACTATTATTGCAATGTTCTTTACCATACTTTTTGCCGCCCTGCTGTATTTAAAGCCCCAGCTGATTGCGGTGTACATTAATGATCCGGCTAAAACGGAAGCTATCCCGCTGTTCAGTACAGACAGACTCCGGATTTATATTCCCCTGGTTTTATTGCTGGCTTTGGTACAGTTGTGCGTGTCGGCCTGGAAGTTTATTCAGAGAAGATGGACTATTCCGCTGGCTGTGGCCGACACGGTTCAAAATATTGCTGGCGGTTTGCTTGTAATTGTAATGTTTAATGACAGGCAGCTGTTTAACCGGGACTTCTTCAATAAAATAGCGGATATGGTCGGAATGCCTGTTTCACAGGTCGTGCACAACTGGTTCTGGGTAACCATGGTTATTACAGTTGCAGTATTTGTTGGCGTAAACATCGGGCATAGCATATCCATATTTAATAAATGTAAGAAATAAAGTTATTCAACGCCCTTCAATGAGCTGACCATATCAATCCGCTTTATTTTTCCGGAAAACATAAAGTTGACCGATACCGAGAGTACAAAGGTGATTATTGTACTGACAACAATGTTGAATCCGGTTATTATGCACATCATGTCGAAGCTGTCGCCCATAAATGAAAGCATAAAGACTATCAGCCATTTTCCCAGGAAAATACCCGGAACAATACCTATTACAGTAAGCCAGATATTTTGAGTTAAAAGCAGCTGCCGGATTTTTTTGGACTGAAACCCGATGACTTTCAGTGTGGCAAGCTCTCTCAACCTTTCGGTAAAAGAAAGGACTCCCAGGTTATAAAGCACCACAACAGCCAGCAAGGCTGCTCCGAAGATAAGGATATACACCATGATATTCATAGCTTCTGCCATGGTTTCATAACTTTCGGTAAGATCATTCTTTGACCATTTACTTTCAACTCCCTCCGGTAGAGTGTCTACATTCCGGTTTGTTACTATGGCGGTGGGAGTAAAAGTAAAGCCGGATTTTTCAAACAGCTCTCTTGAAAGTGTGATTCCCTGGGATACGGGAGAACGGTAAACCGCTCCGATTTCACCTGTGACCCACTTTTCCTGGCCGTAAATATGCCAGGAAACCTTATCACCTGCCTTCACTCCCAGCAGCTCCGACATTTTATAGCTTATTGACAGTCTGTCTGATGGCAGATCCATATAATTGCGGCCGGCATCAGTGTATTTAATGAGGGAAACCCTGTCGGTCACCAGAAGTTCTCCGGTCTTCTTTATGCTGTTTGCCTTTATTTCAACTGCGCTTTCCATAAGTGCTTCTCCGCCGGTCTGTTTCAGGATTGAAGCTGCAGTGCCTTCGGGTATATTTTCCGAAAGGGAGAGTTTGGCCGAAAAGCGGTTAAGGTCACTGTACTGCCACTGGACGACATCATCCAGGCTATCCTGCATGCCGAAGGCACATACAAGGAGGGCGGAACAGCCAAGAACTCCGACTACAGCCATGATTGAACGGAGCTTGCTTCTGAGGATATCTCTGAGATTCCACTGGGCATTAAAGCCAAGTTTGGCCCAGAGGGCCGTATTTTCATAGGCTCCCTGTTTCATGGTTTTTGGTGCTTTAGGTCTGAGCGTCTGGGATGGGGTATCCCTTAAATTGCTGCGGCAAGCCCAATAAGTTGCCAGAGTGCAGAGCAGCACTGTAATCAAGGCCATTATAAAAAACAGGGGAGATATGGAGGGTTTCCATTCGGGGAGGGTATAAGTGGTCTGCATGGCACCGTAGAAGAGCCTGGGAAGAGTCAGAGGTCCTATCAGGGCTCCTGATAATGCCCCTGCAAGGGAAAGCCAAAAGCCGTAGGAAATATAGTGGAGCAGAATAGTTCTTTTTTGGAAACCAAGTGCTTTCAGAGTACCTATCTGTGTCCTCTGGTTATTTACCATCCTGGTCATGGTTGTCAGGATGGTGAGGAGGGCTATTGCAAGAAATACTACCGGGAAAACCGACCCCATCGCCTTGTGCTGCTGTATCTCATTATAGAACATGGAATAACTCCCAAAGCTGTTCCTGTCCAGATAGACACTGTAATGTCCGTTGAGAGCGGAGTTGATTTTGTCCTCCAGTGCGGCATCAGGTGCTTGACCGGTAGTAATCAGGAGTTCGGTATATACCATATTCATTTGTTGTGGAAAGGCTGATGCGGGAATATATGCAAAACCGTAATTCGCATGGTTGGGTACGATGTCATTTCGGCCCGTGGAAAATACATATTCCGGGCTGAGTACCGTCCCCAGGATTTTCTTCTCAAGCTTTACGCCAAAAGCTGAAATTGAAACAGTATCACCAGTCTTCAGGTGCCTGGCCCTGGCAAACTGGTCGTCCAGCCATATTCCGTCTTTCTGGGCCGAGAAATCCTCTCCGGTAACTCCATAAGCCTTTGAAATATTATTTTCTTCAATAAAATGCAGCGTTACCGACGGGCTGTTGTCAAAATCAGCCGCAGCTTCAAGAGACAGCCGTCTCTGCACCTGTGATACACCGCTGACCTTGGAGACAGCTTCAACATCTTCCTCCGAAAAGTTTTTTCCATAAACCCATACATCGGCAAGATTTGTATCCTGATAATATTTGGCGGAGGTTTGCTGCAAACCATACCATTCTCCGCCAACACCGGCGTAAATGAACACACCGAGAAAGGCCATCAGGAATATGGAGATAAACTGGGTCTTGTTGTGCTTCATATCTCTCAGCATTTTTTTGATCAGCATCACCAGTTCACCTCACTTACAGAAAGGGGTGTTTCGTTTACCGTAATATCCCTCACTTTTCCGTTTTTCAGCCGGATTACCTTATGGGCTGTCTGCGCCAGAGCCGCATTATGCGTGACTATGATAACCGTTTTGTTCTGTTCCCGGCTCATTTTCTGGAGCAGAGACAATATGACGATACCTGTCTCGCTGTCCAGGGCACCGGTGGGTTCATCGCACAGCAACATGGTAGGATTTTTGCAGACGGCTCTGGCTATGGACACTCTCTGCTGCTCGCCGCCCGACAGCTGTGACGGGAATTTTCTCATGTGCTCTCCAAGGCCTACTGAGGTTAAAACTTCCGAGGCGTCTAGCGGCGATTTCACCACATGCCTTATGAGCGATACGTTTTCAAGTGCTGTCAATGTGGGTATCAGGTTGTAAAACTGAAATACAAAGCCTACATTTTCGGCACGGTAGCTTGTCAGCTGCTGTTCGTTGAACCTGGCAATATTCCGGCCGTTAATAATAATTTCACCGGAGGTGGTAAAATCCATACCTCCCAGGAGGTTCAGCACTGTCGATTTGCCTGCCCCGCTGGGCCCGAGTATTACAACAAACTCTCCCTCGCTGATGGAAAAGGACACATTATCTGCGGCAAGCAGTTTTTTTGAGCCCATGTCATATTCTTTAGTAACATTTTTAAATTGAATAAGTGAATTCATATTGACCTCCCAAGCTATAATGGCTTTGAGCCGCATAGCGGCCACAAAATGTAATGAATTTTGGTTGCTCCTCTACCGCTATAAGATGAATAAAGAAGGTTAATCAGCAGATGTAATAATGTATGTATTTTGATTAATACTTAAAAACCTGAAATATATTTCATATTTAGTATATTATTTGTGAATATATAAGTCAACAAAATATGAAATAAATTTCAGGTTTGATATACTGCTTTTGAAATTATAAAAATGTGAAATTGGTTTCAGGTTTCCGGGTTGCATAACAGAATTTTATAAAATATAATTAAGAGTATAACTTGATTTATGTAAAAAGTGCGGGAAACGGAGTGAAAGATAAGCATGGGTAATTCCGATATAAGGGAACCCAAACAAAAGCGTTCCATTGAAAAAAAGAGAAAGATAGTTGAAGCAGGCTTTAAGCTTTTTTGCGAGAAAGGCTATTATAATACAAATACCGCTGAAATTGCCAAAGAGGCAAAGGTTTCAACAGGTATTGTATATAATTATTTTCAGGATAAAAAGGATATTTTTATTGAGGCTGTAAAATTTTATGCCGAAGGAATGACCGATCAGCTTTATAAGAACCTTCAGGAATTAAAAGAACCTCTTGACCTGGCAGCTACACTTGACCAGGTAATTGATATTTTTGCAAATTCCCATACTTTGTCAAAAGAGGCCCATGAGGAAATGATGGCCATGTCCCATACCGATAAGGATGTCAGAGAGTACTTTTATGAATTTGAAGTGACAACGACCGGCACTATCGTAGGGCTCATGACACAGCAGGGTATTACGCCCGCCAATGCTCAGGAAAAAGTTCATATAGCAATGGGAATGATTGAAAATTTTTGTCATGAGATTGTTTATCATAAACATGAGTATATGAACTACGGGATTATGAAACAAGAAATTATCCGGGCTATAGTTATAATGATGAGCAACTAGTGGTCTGTAACATCTAAAACGTATATTGCCGGCGAGGCACCGATAAAAAAATTAATCACAGCAGTAAACCACAGGTACTAAATACTTTTTATTACCGAGTCCAGCAATCCCGGAAACTTTTGTTCAAGTTCGGTATATCTTATTGACAGAAACCTCTGTTTACCTTCAATTCGCACATTAATAAGCCCTGATTCCCTGAGAACCTTAAAATGGTGTGACAGAGCCGACTTTGGAAGATCTATATTGCAGTAGCCGCAGGTAGTTTCATTTTTATGTGCAAGATTTTTGATTATCTGAAGGCGTATTGGATCTCCTAAAGCATTTAAAACAGTTGATAAGCATATCTGATCTATATTTGGATGAAATAGTTCTCTCAATATTCTACCTCCCTTCGGACACCCTTCCGGCAGTAAATTACAGGTTTGGCAGGAGGGTTGTTTTTATTTGCAATACTATTGAATTATAACATATTATGTGATATATTGAAATAGTTCAATGATACTTGAACAATCGAACAATCGTTATTATACATTTTAATCATGTAATTTTAATCATATACTCCAATAAAGTATAATTATTTGATAACGGCTTGTAAACATTATTTATATAAATTGCGTTAAATGCAAAGCAAGGAGAAGCTTGTATGAGAGAAGTATTGGAAGTAATAAAAAGCAGAAGAAGTGTAAGAGAATATAAACCGGATCAAATCAGTCAGGAAAGTTTGGAGAAAATAATCGAGGCGGGCATCTATGCCCCTACGGCACATAACCAGCAGCCCTGGCACTTTACTGTTATTCAGAATACAGAACTGCTTAACAGGATAAACACCTATGTAAGGGAAGAAATGTGCAAATCCGACTCCGACTGGATAAAAAGAATGGGATCAAAACCTGATTTTAAAGTAACTTATGATGCTCCAACTCTTGTAATAGTATCGGCGAAGCAGGATGCAATGGCATGGGGGGCCGATTGTGCCGCAGCCATTCAAAATATGCTGCTTACAGCTGAAAGTATGGATATCGGTTCGGTTTGGCTTGGTCTTATGAGGTTTTACTTTGCCAATACGAAAGAGATGGCGGAACTTAACATTCCTGAAGGTTATGAGCCGTATTACGGTGTATCTTTTGGCCATAAGGCTGATAAACGTATTCAGCCGGCTCCCAAAAGGAAGCTCGATGTTGTAAATTATATAAAATAATTACAATATATATAAAGGAGTTTTTTTATGAAGGTAATAGCTATTAACGGGAGTCCCAGAAAAAGCTGGAACACGGCTGTCATACTCAAAAATGCTCTTGAGGGTGCAAAAGCCGGAGGAGCCGACACAGAGCTTATAAATCTCTATGACTACGATTATAAGGGGTGCATAAGCTGTTTTGCCTGTAAGCTGAAAGGAGGCAAAAGCTTTGGCAGCTGTGCGTTGAATGATGATTTAAAGCCCATCCTGACTAAAATTGAGGAAGCTGATGCAGTTTTTCTTGGTTCCCCGATTTACTACGGTTCAACTACCGGTATGTTCAGAGCTTTTATTGAAAGATTGATGTTCCAGCACATGCAGTATGATAAGGGATATACAAATCTGCGAAGCAAAAAGGTTCCTACGGGACTGATATATACAATGAATGTTGATGAAGAACGTTTAAAATTACTTTACGAAGCACACCTGAGATTTACGGAAAATGCATTAAGCAGGATTCTGGGCGATTGCGAAACTCTTTATGTTACTGATACGTACCAGTTTGATGATTATTCAAAATATGAAACCTCCGGGTTGAACGAAGCGTCAAAGGCAAAGAGGAGGCAGGAGGTTTTCCCTGAAGACTGCAAGAAGGCATTTGAAATGGGACTTAAATTTACAGGGACTTATCAATCATAAATTTTAAAAAATAATTAATTTATTTATGATTGGGTAATGCTCTGTATGGGTATTTAATTTTAGAAAAATATTATAATGATATAATATCCGTAATATTGTTAAAACTAATATTTATTTAACAGCAAGCTTGTAAGGAGGTGAAGAAATGATAACCAAGGACTGGTCAATAACCGATATAGTAGAAAAATATCCTGAAACTGCCGACGTATTGTTAAATCACGGCATGCATTGCTTTGGATGTATGGCTGCAAGATTTGAAAATATAGAACAGGGAGCTCTTGCACACGGCATTAATGTTGAGGTATTAATGGAGGAATTAAATGCCGCTGTAAAGCAGTAAAAATCAGATAAACTTTATAAAAGCAGGGAACCGGACCAGTATATTGATAAATGGATCCGGTTTTTCTTTTGTTCCGGGTTACTGGGTGCTTGATAATTGCCGCATCAGCCTGCCATTCCAAGTATGGCGCCGGATATAAAAGGAATGAGCCATATGATCCAGACAAATATGCTGAATTTGTGAAAGCCTGACTTTGCCCTCTCATTATTTCTGATTATAACATAGGTTGCCCACAGGGCATGTACCAGCATTAAAATTATGGCCAGAAGTCCGGTTATTCCGTGAAAATTAAATTTGAAGCCGTCCTGGGCCAGTTCACTCATCAGGCTTGTTCCAATGGTGTCAAAAGCCAGTCCTGTCCAAAATATTACAAGATGCCATTTTTTCAGAGTTCCCTGGATTTTTTCGCTCCACACTCCGATTGAATAAAAAACAAGTGCAAGATTTATGGCAATTACAGCATATAGCAGCATATATTCCTCCGATCATTAATATTTTCCTGCCGTAGTAATTTTCTGATAAATATTGTATTCAACCCTTTCAATGAATATACCCTCTAGTGACAATGTAAAACACGCCTTACGCCGACTATTTTGCCACTTTTCTTTGTTGGCGTTCTTGCCTTGCGTCAGCAAGGCTACGTCCATCCTTCTCGAAAATTTACCGCTCAAAAACGTATTGTACATGCTAATAGAGGGTATATGTAATATAAACAAAACTATCAATACTAATATTAAAATTAATTCATTGGCCGAGCCTTTCATGCCAACCGTGCGGAGGAGAAAAATGGATCAAAATTTAAATTCCGAAATTCTTGATAAAATTACCAAGGTATGTATTTGTAAAGCAATCCCGAGAGCTGTAATCAAAAAAGCGATAAAAGCGGGAGCAAAAACCCTGAAGGAGGTACAGGAGGCCACGGGGGCGGGAAGCGGCCCCTGCGGCGGAAAACGCTGCACAGTTAAAATATTGGAGCTGCTGGATGCCGAAAATATTAGTAGTCTGTAACATATTGATTCTCACGTTTTTTATCCAGTAACAGATTGTAGGTTAAACCCGCCAGTACTAAAATTCCTCCTGTAATCTTACCGATGGATATATCGCCGCTGATTAAATAATCTATTAATATACCTGCAAACAGCTGACCAATAAATATCAGCAAGGTTAAATAAAACGCAGAGACCTTTGGAGTTGTGAAATTTGATAAAATAATAACTATAACTCCTAATAAACCTCCTGTATAAGCCCACAAGGGTATTGTTCCATATTTTGCAGCAGGCAGGTTTGCAAGCTCCCTGCTGATCATCAGAAACACAAAAGAAACGGATAGTCCTGTAATGTAGTTGAAAAAAGTACTTTGTAAAGTGCCGATCCTTGAAGCCAATAAAGAATTGATAATCCTTGCCACCACAATGGACACGCCTGCCAGAACCGAAATGACCATATAAAACATTGATGTACCTCCAATTTATAAAAAAGCCATTACAAAGATGCCTGCCATGATAATTGCCAATCCGATGCATTTCTTTTTTTCAAACCTGATCTTCTTCATCTGAAACAGTCCGAAATGGTCTATTACCAACGAAACCAACAGCTGCCCGAACAGACCCAGGGCCAGCGGCAATGAGACTCCGAGGGCCGTGTAACCGATATTATTGAATAAAACCGTAAAAACTCCAATAACGCCCGCACTATATAAATATACCGGTATTCCTTTCAAATTAAAGCGGAAAGCTTTGCCCGCTATCATTGCAATAATTATTCCAAGCAGTCCCACCAAATGAATGATAACTGCTGCAGTATAGTTTCCCGAAGCAGCTGACAGGGTTCCGTTAATCATGATCATTAATGAAATCAGTGCACCAATACATAAAGAAACCGAATTATACATATACTTCTTTACCTCCTAAAAGCTTTAGCAAGACTTTACCCTCTATTGATAATGTACAAAGCCCTACTGCACGCCTTTGCCTTGCCGCAAGCCAAGGACGACGACAAAGGAAAGTGGCAAAATAGCCGGCGTGAGGCGTGTTATACATTGTCAAAGAGGTAAGTATACATTAAATTTAACATGCCGGAGTTGAATATTGATATGACATATGTCATAGTAAATATATAGATTCTAATACTTTTTTAAAAGGACGAAGGGATTATGAGAAAAGTACCCGATAAGCTTTTAATTGACAGGTATATCAGCAAATATCACATCGATGAGGTTTTTACCAAAGATATGGAGCCCTATATGGTACTCCTTTTCTATAGAAAGAATGAATATATGTTCAAGGAGGGAGCGGATATTGATTATCTGCTTTTTATCGTAGAGGGCAAGGCGAAGGTTTTTACAACCGTCAGCAACGGAAAATCCCTGCTGCTCTGTTTTTATCCCGAGTCAAGAGTTTTGGGGGATATAGAAATTTTTGAGGACAGAACTGCGACCAACAATGTTCAAGCAATTGAAGACAGCTATTGTATAGGTATATCCCGGGAAAATGTATCATTGCATCTTTTGAACGATTCTAAATTTCTGAGGTTTATTTGCAGCTCCCTTGGGCAGAAGCTTAACAGGTGTGCCAAAAACAGTGCCATAAATTTGCTGTATTCACTTGAAAACAGATTGGCAAGCTACATTTTGGCGGCAAGTGAGGTTTCACACAAAAACGGACCGGCATTGCCAACCTTTAATGAAAACCTGTCCGAACTGTCCGAGCTTCTCGGAACAAGCTACAGACATCTGCACCGGGCTCTTAACAGTCTTTGCGGAAAAGGGGTTATCAGGAAGATATCCTGCGGGTATGAAATAACCGATTCTTCCGAAATAAAAAGGCTGGCTGCCGATCTTTATAATTGAGTTTATAAATAAAATTATATTAAAAAAATTATTCCAAAATAGATAATAAGCAGGGACATCCCTATAGGAAGTCCTATTTTAGCCCATTCTCTGCTCTTTATGTTAAGCTTTCCGGCTGAAATAATGTTGGGAATGTTTCCGGGTATCAGCATTCCTCCGCTTAACAGAAGTCCCATCAATATGGCCTGGATCTGCTTAAGGCTCATAGCCGGACTTATTTCTGCTGCAGCCAGGGTAGCATTGTCAAGGACAGCAGAAGACATATTGATCCAGTACAGAATTCGGCTGTCAAGGTGTATGATATAAGTGTTAATAAGAGGTTTAAAGCCTGAACCCAGCAGCTCCAGCGCAATTACGAACAGAAATATTTTAAGGGCCCTGATAAAGACATCCTTAAGGCTTTCAGCCTGAACTATATTCTCTTCTTCAATGCCCAGGTTTTCATCTTTTTCATTAACTTCTCCAATGGTTTCTTTCCGCCCGGCAATTAAAGCTCCTAAAAGTGCCATAGCTATTACCCCCGGTATTACATATATTCCTATACTCCTGGTCAGGTAAAAGAAATCAACCTTTAATGCCGATACCACAATTGTCGATAGGGGTTCTCCTATGGGGGTTAATACGGCACCCAGACCGATGGAAAAACAGGCTATAACGGTGAGAATTACTTTCCTGCCGTGTTTTACAGGGAGGGCATGAATTATTTCCACCAGTATTAATGCGGCTATGATAGCAGTAATAAAACTTGATAATAAACCTAAAACAAGTATTAATAAAAAAATGAACAGTGGTAAGGGTATTTTCTCTATGGCAAAATTTACGAATTCCTTTATTTTTTTTACTGAAATTCTGAATATCAAGCCTGCTATGAGTACCGCAGCAGTTATGAAATATAGAAGATAGTTCATAAATATGTGTTCTGCCAGTTCCGGAGACAGTGCTCCGGATATGATTGTTGCCGACAGCCCCATAACCAGAAGAAAATACTCAAGGTTATGTTCAATCCTTTGAAAAGTAAAAGGCAGCACCAGAATAAGCGCCAATACTATAATTAATCCTATAATCATTAACAGACCTCCAAAAATATAAGTATTTCCTAACAGTTATCTGAGTATGCGGCAATTGGTTATTAATTACTTCACCTCATAAATTCCCATTCCTTCAAACAGCAGTAAAAAAGGCGGATAACTCGTAATAAAACGAGCTCCCCACCCCAGAAGCCTTAGTGATCTTGAAAGCACAACAATTTGCCCAACCGGAAAGCATCAGTATCAAATTGTTATTATTATAACATCATAAGTGGTTTGGTTCAAGTTTTTGGTTATATTTTGTCTGAGTAAGTAAGTTAAAATTTATTGACTAAAGCGTATAAATGACTTATCATATAAATAGTAATTTACTAATTTACTAGATTAGTAAATGTTGCAATTAGAAGGACTAAAAATTTTGAATAAGGGGTTAAGCTTAATTGCACCGATTAGCCCCCGGAACAGGAGATATTATGAAAATACCGACAACTTTAAAACATAAACCTGTAATAGTGTCTGAAAACTATGAAAATGTTGATGGAAGATATGCATATAAAACGGACGCAAAAGGTCTTTCCCTTGGTCTGGCTCAGTGGAATGACCGGGGAAAGGTTGATATTTCAGCGAAGGTATGGAGATATACCGGGGAAAAGTGGTCCAGGCAGTCGGAAGAACTCCCCTTGCACCGTGTTCTTGACCTGGCGATTTTGGTAGCTAGAACCAAACTTTACTTCAGAGAGGATTCCTACAAAAATTCAAAGCTTTATGATCCGGAAAAGCCGGTAATTGACAGGGTGGGTTTGCAGGGAGATGCCATGACGGTATCAATTTGTACTGAGAATGAGAAGATCGACGAAGATATTAAACTGTTCAGTCAGGCTTTGAGTGACGATGACGAGATGATTGGTGAACGCCTGAGTTCCCTTGCAAGGATTTTGAAGGAGATGGGTTATTAATAATGGACAAGAACAGAAAAAAAGAGCTTCAGCAGCAATACATTCAGGCAAAGCATCCAATGGGTGTATTTATCATACGGTCAAAGGTAAATAATAAATGTCATATACAGTCTACACCCGATCTTAGAGGTGTAATGAACGGTGCATATGTCAGACTGGCCGGAGGCAGGCATCCTTATAAGGAACTCCAGCAGGAGTGGAACGAATATGGTGCCGGCAACTTCGAAATTGAGATACTGGAACAACTGCAATATGATGAAAAGGATGAAGAAAAAAGTGATTATTCCGAAGAACTGGCTCTGCTTCAAATGATATGGGAAGAAAAGCTGGCAGGCCAGAAGTTGGAGTTTTATAAAAAACGGATCACTTGATTTCGGGCATGATGACTCCTTGCGGATTTTGGCACCATGGTATTGCCTTTGGCATATTATGTTAACATAAAACTGTAAAGGAGTTGATTTTTTTGGCGGGAATACCAGTATTCCAGGACTCTCCTGATAATCTAAAATCGTTACAATACGGTTATGACGGGACGACAGTACGAACCTTAAAGCTTGACACCAGCGGTAGACAGGTTATAGCCACCGATGTGGGAACCTCAATTGAAGTGACAGCAACAGATCTGGATATAAGAAATCTATCAAATACTCAGGACAATATAGTAGTCTACGGTAATGACGGTACAGATAACAGGGCGTTTAAAACCGATACCAGCGGAAGACAGGTTATAGCCACCGATGTGGGAACTTCAATCGAAGTAAGTGCAACAGACCTGGATATCAGAAGTCTGTCAAATACCCAGGACAATATAGTAGTCTACGGTAATGACGGTACAGATAACAGGGCATTAAAGACGGATGTGACCGGAATACTGCAGGTAGCCTCATCCAAGACTTTTACAAACCTTTCGCAAAACGTGACAACAGCCGACGCCTATACCGGTTCAACAGCAAGGGATATTTCACTGCAAACCCAATATTCCTTTTTTGTTAATAATACCGGTGCGGACTCCGCTACGGTAAAAGTTCAGATAAGTCCCGACAATACTCTGTGGGTCGATGACAGTACTGAATTTGAAGTAGCTGCGGCTACGGCAAAAGTATTAACTCCCACCAGATTTGCAAATTTTGCAAGAGTGGCGTACAGATCCACCACAACGGGCTCCAGTACTACGGCTGATATAATTTATCAGTCACAGGCCTGATAAATTCAGCTCACTTATTGTGAGCTGAAATACATAAGATTTTTATATTTAATTCTATTATGCTTTCAAAGTATTATCAGCGAATTTATGATATAATATAGAATATTATTGTTTTTTCAACTGCCTGAGGATGCGTATTATTAAAATGCAGAATTATAGAGCGGGAAACTCAATTTGAGTTTCCCGCTTTTTAATTTAATTTAAGAGAAAAGAGGATAAAATGAAAAGTATAAGCTTGCAGCAATTAGTAGCTAAAGCCAGCGAAATGGCTTTAGCAAATGAATGGGGAGAAAGGGCGTACAAGATCAATACGGCTATTTTGAAGAGGGATCAAAATAACTGTGCAGCCTGCACAAGACTGGCAAAATATTATAAGCTCAATGACAATATTGAAGAGGCAAAACAAATGTATTTAAGAGCTCTGAACATCGATCCTGAAAACAGAGGAGCTATCAATAACCTCAACGATATTGATAAGGAAAATAAAGAAAATGAGGAAGTAAATAATTATAGTTCTGTTGGTGATATGATTAAAGAAGGTCAAAAATCAATGACAAAAGGTAAATACAGATTTGCTTCTAAATTATTTTTGAAGGCTTATAATATTGAACCAACATTGGCAGCCGCTGTGAGTCTCGCGGGAGCGTATAAGAAATTGGATAAAATTGATCTGGCTGAGAAGTTGTACAAGGATACCATTGATTCAGCCAAATCTGACATTGAGAAACTCAACATAAATAAATTTTTCAATATAAATTAACTGAATATGGTTTGAAGATTTGATATTAAATGGCATATATAAAAAAATGTGGGAAAAAATTAAAATTTTTGCTTGTAGTATTAATTAATTAATGATATAATACATTCCATGGGTTATTTATTAATAGACAAAACTTCCTTTAATTATCATTGGAGTAAGCTTGCCTGGGAATTTTAAATCCAAATACTTAAAGGAGGTAATATATAAAATGGCAGATAAGACTATAACATGTAAAGATTGCAATTCAACATTCATTTTTACTGAAAATGAACAAGCATTTTACAAGGAAAAGGGTTTTGATAACGAGCCCCAAAGATGTCCCGATTGCAGAGCAGCTAGAAAGCAGCAAAGAGGTAACAATAACAGAAATGGAAATAGAAGCTTTGGTGGCGGAAACAGATGGTAAACCAAAAGGAGAGTATCAACTCTCCTTTTTTATTAAAATTTAAAAATATAAATGAAATTGCATTAAAAGTGGACTTTCTTGGAATATCCACTTTTAATATTTCTGAAAGTTTTTGTAAATAACTATTAAATCCAATAAAAGAGGGGTGTATATTATCAAGAAAGATGAATTGCAATTAAATGAAGAAATAAGGGATAGCGAAATTCGTGTCATAGATAGCGACGGCTCAATGCTGGGCGTTATGCCGACAAAAGAAGCTATGAAACTGGCTTTTACCAAAAATCTTGACCTGGTAAAAATAGTACCAAATGCTGTACCTCCGGTCTGCAAAATAACAGACTACAGCAAAAGTGTTTTTGAACAGGCCAAAAAAGAAAAAGAAGCCAAAAAAAACCAAAAGATTGTTTCTTTAAAGGAAGTCAGGTTATCGGCTGCAATTGAGGAACATGATTTTGAGGTAAAAGTAAAGAGTGCCTTGAAATTTTTGCAGAATGGAGACAAAGTCAAAGTATCAATAAGATTTCGGGGAAGAGAAATGAGATACACCACTGCAGGAAGAGAAGTACTTGAAAAGTTTGCAGATACGGTAAAAGATTTTGGGACTATTGATAAACTTCCAAAACTTGAGGGAAAAAATATGATAATGATAGTTATTCCCAAAAAAACAGATATAAAATAAATGTAGTTATAGAACATTGAATATATACGTATTTATTAAAGAATAGAAGGGAGTGGCGCAACACGACACTCCCTATTAAAAGATTTTGTGTATTTATGTGTTTTTCAACAGTCTCTTTTGCCTGTCTGAATATTTTAATTCGGATTATTGAAGCTTGGTGGCTGAGCGTTTTCCGCATTGAAATACTGACCGCCCGGATTTGACAGGTTGAAGTATAGTTTGGAGTCTTTAGTAATGCCCCAATCCTTAAGACTGCCGGTATCCTGAATTCTGTTAAAGGCTTCGCGGAACATTGTGTTGTGTGCTTCTTCACGGTTGAGCAGAAAATCTATAGTTTCCTTTACAGCCTTGTCATTTATCTGTCTGTAAAGATATTGATAAACCACTTTGGCCCTCTGTTCCGCCGCTATATTTGACAGAATATCGGCAGCCAGGTCACCTGTTTCCTCAATGTAGGCAGCTGTCCAGTATTGACCTGAAGCACTGGTCAATGCAGGAGTGAGACCGGTTGAAACATGTGCCTGGATATTACCTATGGTTGCATTTTGAGCATCAATTACATGTCCGTTCAATAAATTGACTGTAGTAGCAACCATCTCCATATGGCTTAATTCCTCAGAAGCGATATCCAGAAACAAGTCTTTTATTTCCGGATCCTTGATTCTCATACTCTGCGACAGGTATTGCAATGCCGCCTTCAGTTCACCGTGGGGACCTCCCAGCTGTTCCTGCATCATAGCTGCATAATTTGGATTTGGTGCATCTACTTTAACGTCTTTTAACAACGCTTTGTCATGTTTAAACATACGTACATCTCCTTATTGAAATAATTCTTTCAGTTTTAAAATCTACAGAGTTTACTTAAAATATACGATCCTAATTAATTTCTTTACTTTCTGGACATGAAATCAGTTTGATATCGACAGTGGTTATGTTATATAATGGTAAATAGATGAATTCTGTCAACCGGACATTTTCGTTGGACCTGGAGGTTAGCTTGAAGGATTAGCCAAGGCTTAGGAGGTTAATGTGGGACACGGACAGTTAAATGAATTAATAAAAAATGAATTGCTTGACATGGGTGCATCGCTTGTTGGTTTTGCTGATTTGTCAGGTTTGACGGAAGAACAGACTAAAGGCTGCAAATATGGAATAGCAATAGCTGCAGCCATTCGACCGCAGATTATAAATAATATAGCTCTGGGACCTACAAAAGAATATTATGATGAATACAATAGATTGAACAATCTGCTGGACAGACTGGATAAGAGAGCTGCCGAAATTATCCGGGAGTCAGGCTTCACAGCCCTGCCCAAAACAAGGTCAAATGTTACCATTGATTATAATGACCATTCGACCGTTCTACCTCATAAAACGGTTGCAACCAGGGCAGGACTTGGCTGGATAGGGAAATGCGCCTTGCTGGTGACTGAACAGTTCGGTTCAGCCTTAAGAATTTCTTCGGTGCTTACAGATGCACCGATCGAGACAGCGCAGCCTGTGACAGAATCCCGCTGCGGCAATTGTGACAGCTGTGTCCGTAACTGTCCGGCAGAGGCTTTGTCCGGCGACCTGTGGCATTCAGATAAAAAGCGCGGAGAATTTTATGATTTCATGGCCTGCAGAAACAAGGCACTGGAAAGAACCTGGCGCATAGCGCCGGGCGAAACGCATTGCGGCTTGTGTATATTGGTATGTCCGAGAACAAAAAAGTACATTGAAGCCTCCGGCTACAAACATAGCTTCCCAGGGGTGGATATGGCCTCAAGGGGAGACTTTGCGGAGATACTCCAACTACAGAGGCTTGCCTATCAAAGTGAAGCAGGCATATATGACGACTTTAGTTTACCTCCTCTTCTCCAGACACTTGAAGAGCTTGAAGAGGAGGCAAGGCACTGCGTAATTCTCAAAGTTGTTGAAGACAGAAAAATAGTAGGTTCTGTAAGAGCCTTTGAAAAAGCCGGAACATGTTACATAGGCAAATTGGTAGTACATCCGCAGTATCAGAACAGAGGTAAAGGTAAAGCCCTGCTTGCAGCTGTCGAAAAGTGTTTTGAACATGTACGCTACGAACTCTTCACCGGTTTTAAAAGTGAAAAAAACCTATACCTTTATCAAAAACAGGGCTACAGGGCATTTAAAACTCAAAAAATCAATGACAGGCTTGAACTAATTTACATGGAAAAAAATTCTTTTTAAGAAGTGATTACGTTGTATTATTGGTGGTATTTAATATATTAATGCTCAATTATTACAATTTCCATAATTTTTATATGTATTAGCATGACAAAAACTTAACAATTTTATTGATTGTTTGTTATTTCTTTGCTAAAATTATAACATGTAAATGTAGAAATTTGTTGAAAATTGTAATAATTTAGAATAATACTGCTGGAGGAAAATATGAAAAAAAATATTTTGGTTATCGGAGCTGGGTATGCGGGAATACTAACAGCAAAGAAGTTAGCTAAAAAGTTTAAGAAAGACGATACCGTAGCTATAACAATCATTGACAAGAATCCTTTCCATACCATGCTGACCGAATTACATGAGGTTGCTGCAAACCGTGTTGACGAGGATAGTATAAAAATAAGCCTCAAAAAAGTATTCGCCGGCAGAAAAGTAAATGTGGTTCTTGACACAGTTGACTCCATCGATTTTAATAATCACAGGGTTGTCGGAAAGAATAACAAGTATGATTACGAGTATCTGGTTATTGCTGCCGGCTCAAAGCCAACTTTCTTTGGAGTTCCCGGTGCCGAAGAGTATTCTCACAAGCTCTGGTCCTATGACGATGCCGTTAAACTGAAGGATCATATTCATAATTCCTTCAGACAGGCTGCTACTGAAACAGATCCTGAAAAGAAGAAAAAGCTTTTGTCCTTTTATGTGGTAGGAGCCGGTTTCACCGGTGTTGAAATGGTTGGTGAACTTGCGGAATATGTTCCTTTCCTCTGCGAAAAATATGAAATAGACAGGGAATTTGTAGAACTGGTAAATGTTGATGTTCTGCAAAGAGCGGTTCCCATATTGCCTGAAAAGCTGTCTGCAAAGGTTGAAGCGCGCCTTGAAAAAATGGGCGTAAAGCTGATGCTGAATTCCGGAGTATGCGGCGTTGGAGAAGATTTCATTGAAGTTAAAAAGAACAGCCAGTGTACAAGATATACAGCCGGAACAGTTATCTGGACCGCAGGTATCGAAGGTGCCGATATTACAAATGAAGCGGCTAAAAATCTGGAATCGGTTAACAGAGGACGTATTAAAACCGATTCTTTCCTTAGATCATTAAATGATGAGCACGTTTATGTCGTAGGCGACAACATGTTTTACATCCCGGAAGGGGAAGAAAGACCTGTTCCTCAGATGGTAGAAAATTGTGAGCATAGTGCGGCAACATGTGCAAATAATATATATTGTGCAATTACAGGTAAAGGGGAGATGGAGGTTTACAAACCATCCTTCCATGGTGTAATGGTATGTGTAGGCGGACGGTATGGAGTTGCAAGAGTAGGTCTGCCAAATCACATGTTCAACCTGCCATCCTTTTTTGCAATGTTTGCAAAACACTTTATCAATATTATTTATTTTATACAGGTGTTGGGCTGGAATAAAATATTCAGCTACGTGAAACATGAGTTCTTCACAGTCAGGAATTGCAGAAGCTTTGTGGGCGGACATTTTTCAAACAGAACACCGAGCTTCCTGATGGTTGCCCTGAGAGTCTGGCTGGGTGCAGTATGGCTCTTTGAGGGAATCATGAAAGTGGTAGAGGGCTGGCTGAGCGCACCAAAACTTACAGGCTTTTTCGGAGGAGCCGCCTCCTGGTATAACAGCATTCTTGGAACCCCAACCGCCGCGGCTGCGGGAGGCCAGGGTGCAGTAGATGCCGTAAGTGCTGCAACCGGCACAGGTGTTGCTGAAAGCACTGTTAAAGCAGCTGTAGATGCCGTAAGTGCTGCTACAAGTACAGGTGCTGCCGAAAGTACAGTTAAGGCTGCAGCTGATGCAGTGACCGCCGCAACTGGTGTTGCCGAAAGCACTGTCAAGGCTGCAGTAGATGCAGTGACTGCAGCAACAGGTGCTGCAACCGACGGCACGGTGCAGGAGACGGTAAAATCCATAGGAACAGCTATAATGAATTTTGATTTCCTTGGTTTGTTCCGTTTGATTTTTGTAAGCGGTAAGGACCTGGCTCACTCTACATTAAGCGATTATGCTTTTAGGATTGACGTACCATTAATGAACTCGTTTCTGGACAAGTTTGTTATACACAATAACTCGGTTCAGATATTCATGCAGGGCTTTATAGTAATAGCCGAAATACTGATAGGTCTGGCACTTATCGGCGGTCTGTTTACAACACCTGCATCAGCACTGTCGCTGGTACTTCAATTTATGTTTGTATGCACAACGGGACTTTACCTGGGAACCTTCTGGATGATATTTGCTGCCATAGCAGTGCTTATCGGCGCCGGAAGAACATTTGGTCTTGATTACTATGCAATGCCGTTCTTGAAAAAACAATGGAAAAAACTACCTATTGTGAGAAGGTTGTATATTTATAATGATTAATGAGAACACGAAGTCACAGCAAGACCTGGAATTTATTGTTTATGACGGAGCACTGGAACTGGTGAAGGAAAAGGTAAACAAGGCGTTGTCCGCTGCTCCTGTTATTATCCGTAAATATACCGAGCATTTGACGGCCTCAACAGGTAAATACATCAGGGCCGTTTCACTGCTCATATGTGCTCAGAACAGGGAGGGAAAGATTCATCCCAATGCTGTCAGTTTCGCTGCCGCTATTGAACTGCTTCATCTTGCAACACTGGTGCATGATGATGTCATAGACAATGCCGGGATCAGGCGGGGCCAGGTTACACTCCAGAAGAAGTACGGGAGAAAAACTGCAGTTATCTGCGGAGACTATCTGTTTAGTATTGCATTGAAAATGGCTGCTTCGGTTCCGAATAAGGAAGATTATATTAAATTGAACATGCCTGACTATGTGAGCAGAGTGTGCCTGGGAGAATTGAACCAGCATATTAATAACGGTTTTCTCGACCTGTCGGCTTATAAGTATCTCAAGATAATATCCGGGAAGACAGCTGCATTGTTTGAAGCATCCTTCTGTGCCGGAGCCATACTCAGCAATTATGATTCCGGGACCGAACCCGGCGGAACTGCCGGGCTGCAGGATAAAACCTTAAGCAAGTATATGCGTCTGGGAAGATATATCGGAATGATCTTTCAAATTCAGGATGACTGTATGGATTTTGAAAAAACCGAGGAAGTTGCAAAAAAACCGGTGCAATCCGATTACCAGCAGGGAGTTATAACGCTGCCGCTGATATATGCTTTCCAAAAGATGCTAGGTTTAAAGGAAAAAGCCGGAAACAACAGCCTGACGAGAGAGGAAATAAATAATGCTGTTTCTCAGACGGGCGGTTTGGATTATACACACAAGATATCCGGAAGATATCATGATAAATCAATGAAATTGATAGAACAGCTTGATATATCTTCCGATAAAAGGTCAATGCTTATATATGTTCTTAATAAGGCATATGGAAAATCCTAACTTAAAAGTTGGAATGATGCAGGTGGAATAAATGGTTCTGAAATTACTTAATTACACGGAAATAAAAACCAAAATAACAAGTATTTTTGCATTCTTATTAACAACAGCTTATATTTTTTATGTTGGAAAACCAATCAATTGGAGACTTACACTTATATTTTTTATTTCGATGTTTGTCTTTGATTTGACAACAACAGCGATAAATAATTATATTGACTCAAAAACCAACCATCAGGATCTTGCTTTCAAACGAGGTACCGCTCTGTTGATAATATATGTGTTATTTGGTATCTCTGCAGGTTTTGGTTTATATCTGGCTTATCTGACAGATGTTATAGTGCTGCTGCTGGGTGCGGGATGCTTTCTGTGCGGAGTTTTTTATACCTTCGGGCCGGTACCTATTTCAAGAATGCCTTTGGGGGAAATATTTTCAGGAATTTTTTACGGGTTGCTGATACCATTTATCCTATTATATATTAACATGCCTGAAGGCACTTATTTGACTTTGAGGCTTGCATTGGACACCATAAGTCTAAATATAAACGTAATGCCGGTTATAACCATATTTTTGCTTTCGGTGGCTCCTGCCTGTACTACTGCGAATATTATGCTTGCAAATAATATTTGCGATGTGGATAAGGATATAGCTGTAATGCGTTATACCCTTCCGTATTATCTGGGCAGCAAGCCTGCCCTGTATTTATTTGCAGCCCTGTATTATATTCCGTATGCAGCTGTTGTGCTGATGGTGGTATTGAACGTTATTTCGCCCATATGTCTGATAACCCTGATCACTCTGGTAATTGTTCAAAAGAATATCAAAGAATTTTTTAAGCATCAGGATAAGGAAAAGACTTTTATCTGTTCTATAAAAAACTATGTAATTATTATGGCTTCCTTAACCTTAATGATTTTTATTTCCGGATTGTTTTAGGGTAATAAAGTCAATTGCTGTTGAAACCTTCGCAGTCTCAGACTCAAACTGGCGGCATTCGGCAGATAGTAATTTACTTAGTTAAATAATTAACACCAGACTTAACCAGATTGGAGGGTTACATGAAGTTTTTCAAAAAAAGTGACATCATACTTGTTTTGGCAATTGTTTTTATTGGTATATTATCTATGTTCATATATAAGTACAATTTTGCTGAAAAACCGGCCAGGGCTGAAATATACTATAAAACACAGCTTATTAAATCAGTAGACCTGACAAAGGGGAAGGATGTTCATTTCTCCATACCACAAAACAAGAATGTTGTATTCCATCTTGATCCTGATGGAAATATTTCTTTTGAACACTCAGATTGTCCCGATAAAATATGTATAAAGACAGGGAAACTGCATACGGTAGGCCAAACGGCAGCTTGTCTGCCAAATGAAATTTTTCTGAAA
Source organism: Bacillota bacterium (assembly GCA_023392075.1). Lineage (GTDB taxonomy): Bacteria > Bacillota > Clostridia > Acetivibrionales > DSM-1351 > Ruminiclostridium. The sequence goes on from JAEVZU010000250.1 coordinate 22,967, forward strand.
ATCGTTCCTCTTAATGACCATGAGGAACAGGATATTGATATTATAGGTTGATACCTTCTATTGACAATGTACAATACGTTTTTGAGTGGTTAATTTGCCCTGAGGCTGCGTTGAAGCCGCTTGCAAGGTACAAAGCCTTACAACACGCCTTTTCCTTGCCGCAAACCAAATTATCTCACTCAAAAATCACCGACATCACGCTGAGATATTTCGGCAATTTTCGAGCCGGCGTGAGGCGTTTTATACATTGTCAATAGAGGGTACTATTGGAAAAAGGCGAAAGGGTAACGGCTGAAGATGAATTCAACAAAAAACAATCTTTCAAAAACAAAGCTTCTGGTTTTAACGGCGTTACTTTTTGCTGTAGCATTGGTACTTTCAATTGTTGAAAACTCATTGCCTTCCATAAGCTTGCTTGTCCCGGTTCCGGGAATAAAACTGGGGCTTTCAAATATAGCTGTTATGTATGCATTGTTTTTTCTGGATAAAAAACCGGCTTTTGCCATAGCTGTTTTAAAAGGCCTGTTTGTGGTGATGACCAGAGGCCCCATTGCCGGACTTTTAAGTTTCAGCGGAGGTGTACTGTCCGTCCTTGTAATGTCGCTGCTGATATTTGTATTTAAGGACAGGATATCTTATCTGGCTTTAAGCATATTTGGTTCGATAATGCATAATGTAGGCCAGTTTATTGTTGTATCGTTTATTTATACCAATATGTATCTCTGGGTATATCTCCCCGTTCTTTTAATCTCCGGCGTAGTTGCAGGTATTGCAACGTCAACTCTCTTAAGATTTATTTTACCGGCTTTTAACAGGCTGGTTTCAAATAAATAAACAAATTAATCTATTTGGAGGAACTACTATGAAAAAATTACTTTCACTGGTACTGGTTTTAGCTCTGGCAGTTGCTTTTACAGCAGGCTGCGGATCAACTTCGACAAGCACAGCAACCAGCACTGCAGCAAATACTGCAGCCAACACTGAAACAAGCACGGCACCAAGCACAGCATCCAATACAGAACAGGCCACAGGTGATGCAGTTAAGACCGGACTCGCAGTTATATCTACTGCTGCAAAGTCTACTGATGCCGGAGAAAAGGATGGATTGGCAGAAGTGGATTCTGTTGCTGTCGCAGTAACCGTGGATAAGGACGGTAAAATCGTGAAGTGTGTTATTGATACTGCACAGACAAAAATCAATTTTTCAAAAGATGGTAAAATACTTTCAGATCTCAAGGCAGAATACAAATCCAAGCAGGAACTTGGAGAAGAATACGGTATGAAGAAGGCTTCAAAAATCGGCAAGGAATGGTTTGAACAGGCAAATGCCTTTGCTGCCTATGCAGTTGGAAAGACAGTTGCTGAAATCAAGGGAGTTGCTGTAAATCAGGAAGGTGTTACTACCGATGCCGAATTATCAACATCTGTAACAGTACATATCACTGATTATGTAGCTGCTATCGAAAAGGCTGTCAGCAATGCCAAGGATACAGGCGCAAAAGCAGGGGATAAACTTGGTCTTGCCATAGTAACAAGCATTTCCGGTTCCAAAGAGGCAGGAGATAAGGATGGCCTTGCTCAGGCTTATTCGAACTACACTGCAACTACTTTTGACGCTGCAGGAAAAATAACAAGCTGTGTTATAGATGCATCACAGTCAAATGTCAATTTCTCAAAAGCCGGCAAGATCACTTCCGACCTGAAAGCTCCATTACAGACAAAGGTTGAGCTTGGTGAAGGCTATGGAATGAAGAAGGCATCAAAGATCGGCAAGGAATGGTCTGAACAGGCTGATGCATTCTCAAAATATGTTGTTGGAAAAACAGTTGATGAGGTTAAAGGTATAGCAGTAAATGAAGAAGGCGTTGCCACAGCTGCAGAATTAACAAGCTCAGTTACTGTTCACATCTCTGACTTTACAAATATTATTGAAAAGGCTTCAAAAACCGCAAAATAATAATAAAAATTATTTAAGTTGTAAAATATAAAATAGCATTATAATATAAATATATATTTATAAACAATGAGAGGTAGTTTATCAAACTACCTCTCTAAACATATTGAGGTGAGAAATTGTTAAAAAAAATTATCGCAATTATATTACTGCTTGCAGCAGCTTTAAACATGGCATCCTGCGGAAAACCTGAAAAAAAGCGATATGAAGCACAGTTCCTGGAACTCTTTGATACTGTGACACAGATTGTAGCCTATTCCGACAGTAAGGAAGAGTTTACAAAGCAATCCCAGCTAATATATGATACTCTCAAGGAATATCATCAGTTATATGACATATACAACGATTATCCCGGTATAAATAATATTAAAACAATAAATGATAATGCAGGTATAAAACCTGTAAAAGTAGACAGGAAAATAATCGACCTGCTTCTTTTTTCAAAGAAGTGGTATAAAAATACAGACGGAAAATTGAATATAGCATTGGGTGCGGTTCTGAAAATATGGCACAGGCACAGGGAGGAGGGCATAGAAGATGAGGCTGATGCGACTCTGCCTGATATGGAAGAACTTAAGGAAGCAAAAAAGCATACTGATATAAACAAAGTAGTAATAGATGAAGAAAATTCCACGGTTTTTCTGCAAGATCCCAAAATGAGCCTGGATGTGGGCGGGGTTGGCAAGGGCTATGCCACAGAACAGGTTTGCCTGAATGCAGCTAAAAACGGCTTTACTTCCGGACTGATTAGTGTCGGAGGCAATGTGCGTGCCATTGGCAGCAAGGGATCTCAACAGGAACTGTGGAATGTGGGTGTCCAGAATCCTGACAAGGAGAGTAAAAAGAATACTTTGAATATTGCCTATATATCCGATATGTCCCTGGTTTCCAGCGGAATTTATGAAAGGTATTACATTGTAAACGGAAAAAGATATCATCATATTATTGATCCCGACACTCTGTTTCCGGCAGATAACTTTTCCCAGGTCACTATCCTCTGCAAGGACTCGGGAGTGGCGGACGCAGCAGCAAAGGCAGCGTTCATACTTCCCTTTGACAAGGCACTGGAATATATAAATGCGCTGCCGGATGTAGAAGCCATGTGGGTATTTAAGGACGGCAGCATAAAGTACAGCGACGGATTTGAAAAGTACTTGAAGAAGCCTGATAATAAATAAAAAATACCAAAGTATTTCAAATACTTTGAAAGCGCACATGGCCAATTAACCTCCTTTATTCGCCGTATAGCGGATGAGGAAGGAAAAGATTTCATCACATTTTGTGGCCACAAATGTGGCTTATGGAGGTTAATATGGAAAAAAGAAAGTTTGGCAAGACCGGGCTGGAAACAACAATTCTCGGGTTCGGAGGGTTTCACCTGCTGGAAATACCTGTAGCCGAAGCAAAGTATCTTCTCAACAGGTATCTTGATGCGGGAGGAAATTACATTGAAACTGCCGCCAGTTACGGTGATGGTGAATCGGAACGGAAGATAGGACAATCAGTGGCCCACAGGAGGAAGGAATTCATTCTGGCAACCAAGACAGGAGAAAGAACAAAATTAAAATGCCTTGAATCCCTTGACAGGAGTCTGAAAAATCTGAAGACAGATCATATTGACCTGTTTATAATGCATGCTGTCGGTACAATGTCCGAATTGGACACCATTCTCGGGCCGGGGGGAGCTCTTGAGGGAGCTCTGCAGGCAAAGCGGGAAGGAAAGATAATACATATCGGTATTTCCATGCACGGGCAGCCCGATGTATTGATCAGGGCTTTGAAAGAGTATGACTTTGATGCTGTAATGACTACCATAAATTATTATGACCGGTTTAATTTTCCTGAGATTGAAGAAGTATTGGTACCGCTGGCACTTGATAAGGAAACTTCAATTATACTTATGAAGCCGGTTGGGGACGGGTTACTCTGGAAATCGGTATTGCCGGCCTTCAGGTATGCATTTACCCAGCCCGCATCGGTAATTGTTGCAGGTATCAATAACAGAGAAATGCTTGAGGCCGATTTGGAATTGGCTGAAAAGTTCGTTCCCATGTCAAGAGATGAGATAGAGCAGCTTTATGTCCAAGCTCCCGAACTTGGGAACTATGTCTGCAGACAGTGCGGAAAATGTGCCTGTCCCGAAGGTATACCAATCCAGGAGATTTTCAGATATGAAGGGTATTTTGACAGACAGATGGCGGATGGCATTGTAACCAATGCTGCCGAATATTCCCTGAAGGAAAGACTGCGTTTCTGGTTCGGAAACAGGGAACTGGCTATGGGACGCTATGAAGCGCTTGATGTAAAAGCCGATAGGTGCAGCCGGTGCGGAAAATGCATCCCTGACTGTCCTTACGGCATTGACATCGTCAGAAAGTTATCCATCGCAGATTATAAGCTGGCTGGAAAAGACATATACTAACATTAATTTAACGTGTGTGCTAATTGGTTAATCAATATTGCAAGTAAAAGCTGTACTGATTATATCGGTACTTCCGTACTAACTTCAATCAATGCCTGCACACAAAGCGCTTACTTGAAATAGTACGGTTCACAACAAGTATTTTATTGCCGTCGCATCGACCATCCGGGTCACGCGTGATGCTCAAAATGACCTCCTGTCACTTTGACGGCTAAAATGCCTGTTGTTTACCTACAAATTTCAGCAAGCACTTTTACCGTGCTGTCCATTGCTTGAAGTTGTACTCGCGTACCGGTTATAATCTATAACAAATTTAAATTGTAATGTTAAGAGTTAGTTTTACTAGCACAACGAGTTAATTTAAAGAGGTGTGCCGAAGCAGATTAAAAAATGATGAAAATTGACGGAAGCCGGCCTCTCACACAATCAAAACACATAAGTTAAATCTGATTCCCGGTTGGTACGAGTAAATTAATGCCGGAAAACAAATAAATTTACACCGGCACAACCTGTTAAACCAAGGTGAGAGATATCTGAAGGAAATGGAGCTGACCCATGCAAACATTTAATGATTTATATAACAGATTGGTAAAGGCAGCAGTTCAAAACAAGGTGAAAGAAGAAGTTGAGGAAATACGGAAGCAGGATTTTGATCCCCATCAGCTGGACTGTCTTCTGCACCCCCGGGATTACGGGCCTGTGTGGCGCCTGGGGGATTGTGACTGCTGTGACGAGGACGGGAAGAACTGCCCCACAAAATGCCTGTTTGATGCACTTGAAAAGGATGGGAAGGGAAATGTTTCAATTAACGTTGAAAAATGTGTGGGCTGCTCCGGCTGTGTGGACAGGTGCAAGGCTGAAAAACTTGTGGGGAGCAAGGATATACTGCCGACCCTGGATGCGGTCAATAATGCTGACGGACCTGTATATGCAATGATAGCACCGGCATTTATCAGCCAGTTCAGTGAAAAGGTCACGCCGGGCAAGCTGAGGAGTGCTTTTAAACGGCTTGGCTTCGCAGGTATGCTTGAGGTGGCACTGTTTGCCGATATTTTGACACTTAAGGAAGCATTGGAGTTTGACCGGAATATACTTGACGAAAAAGATTTTCTCCTCACCAGCTGCTGCTGTCCCATGTGGATAGCTATGATACGGAGGGTGTACAGCCAGTATGTCCCCCATGTCCCTGGTTCGGTATCGCCGATGATAGCCTGCGGGCGTTCCATAAAACTTTTGGAACCCAATGCGGTAACGGTGTTTATAGGACCCTGCATTGCAAAGAAGGCCGAAGCCCGCGAAAAGGATATATCCGATGCGGTGGATTTCGTACTTACTTTTCAGGAGGTTCAGGATATATTTGAAGCTGCAGGAATTGATCCTGCCGGGTTGAAGGAGGATTCCAGGGATCATTCCTCAAAGGCGGGAAGGATCTATGCCAGAACAGGCGGTGTAAGCGAAGCTGTCCAGACCACTGTTGAGAGACTCAATCCCCACAGAAAGATATCTGTCAAAGCTCAGCAGGCCGACGGGATGCCTGCCTGCAAAGAACTGCTTGGAGCCCTTAAGGAAGGCAGGGTAACTGCAAATTTCCTGGAGGGTATGGGCTGCGTAGGAGGTTGTGTCGGAGGCCCCAAGGCTATTCTGAACAGGGAGGACGGCAGAAAAAATGTCATGTCCTACGGCAGCCAGGCCGTGTATTCCACACCTATCGACAATCCATATGTCATAGACCTGCTGCACCGGCTTGGCTTTGACACAATCGAAAGCCTGCTGGAGCGCAGCGACATCTTCACAAGGGAATTCTGAAGTTAATACGGAAGTTACCTGTTGATATAAAAAAATTACAAAGGCAAAGCAAAATCTCCATAAATCACCCTGCTCATTACCGTAACCGATTATGGTAAACCGGCATATATTGTAAGGGGATGCTGCACTTATTTGCAAATCCTTTAGAAAAAAAGGAAAGAGTGATTTATTTGAGAATACATGTTGTACGCCGTGGCGAAAGTATTTTTACTATTGGACGCAGATATAATGTTTCACCGCAAAAGATTATATCCGACAATGAGCTTAGAAATCCGGCACAGCTGGTAATAGGACAAACTTTGGTCATACTTGAGGGAAACAGGAATCATGTGGTGGCTCCGGGACAATCCTTATATTCCATTGCCGCTTTATACAGAATCAGCGTAAATGAAATACTTCAGGCAAATCCTCAGATTACCAACCCTTCACAGATAGCAGCCGGTCAGACAATAGTTATTCCTCCCAGAACAATTAACTTCGGGAATATACAGGTAAATGGGTATACATTCCCCAACATTAATCAGGACGTTCTCAGGAGAACTCTCCCAAATCTCACTTATTTAAGTATTTTCAGCTATCAGGTAAGACCGGACGGCAGTCTGAGGACCATAGAGGATGAACCCCTGATCAATGCTGCCAGAGCAGCCCGAGTAGCACCTTTGATGGTTATCACGAATCTGGGGGAAACGGGCGGCTTTAATAGTGATATTGCCCATTCCATACTCACAAATGAAGAGGTTCAGAACACTCTTCTGGACAATGCCATCAGAACCATGCGGGAAAAAAATTATTTCGGTCTGGATATAGACTTTGAATACATTTATCCTAATGATAGAGAAAACTATAACAATTTTCTGAGGAAAGCCGTTAATACACTCAGACCGCTTGGTTTTTCCGTTACCACCGCACTGGCGCCCAAAACATCGGCAACTCAGGCGGGTACACTGTATGAGGCACACGACTATCCTGTACACGGGGCTCTGGCTGATCACGTTATTATCATGACCTACGAATGGGGCTACACGTACAGTGCTCCTATGGCAGTTTCACCGATTCCCGGTATCAGAAGAGTGCTTAATTATGCAGTAACAGCCATTCCCAGAGAAAAAATATTCATGGGTATGTCAAATTACGGCTATGACTGGACGCTGCCATATCAACCGGGAACCGCTGCCAGAACGGTGACGAATACAGGGGCTGTGGATCTTGCCAGGCGAAGAGGGGCTGTTATTCAATATGACGAAGAATCCCAGGCTCCGTTTTTTTACTATTATGATGATAACAGAAGACAGCATGTTGTCTGGTTTGAAGATGCAAGGAGCATACTTGCCAAGTTGTCTCTGGCAAACGAATTCAGGCTGGGAGGCGTCAGTTATTGGACTATAATGAATTACTTCCCGCAAAACTGGCTGGTTTTGCGCAATGTTTACAATGTTGAGAAAGTTCTTTAAGTATATAAATTTTACCTTTTATTTATAGTTACCCTCTATTGACAATGTACAATACGTTTTTGAGTGGTTAATTTGCCCTGCGGTTGCATTGAAGCCGCTTGCAAGGCACAAAGCCTTACTGCACGCCTTTGCCTTGCCGCAAGCCAAATTATTTCACTCAAAAATCACCGACCTCACGCTGAGATATTTTGGCAATTTTCGAGGAGGATGGACGCAGCCTTACTTGACGCAAGGCAAGGACGACGACAAAGAAAAGTGGCAAAATAGCCGGCGTGAGGCGTGTTATACATTGTCAATAGAGGGTATTGACATTAGGTTTAGCATGTGTTATTGTCTGCTTTGAATAGTTTATAATTATTCATAACTTGTGTGGAAAGCCTTGGAAGCGCAAGGTTTGGATGTTAAGGAATCCATTGTATTTATTTATGCGCGGGTGGATTTATGGACTCTATTTGATTGAAAGGAAGCAGACATGAACAAAGCAGAACTTTTGGGTAGATGGACCAGGGAAAAGTCCGAGGAGCTTTACGGTATTAAAAACTGGGGTAACGGATATTTTTCTATTTCAGACAATGGAGAAGTTCTTGTAAACCCATATAAGGATAATGAATCGGCTGCCGTCAGCCTTATGGATATTATTTCAGGCGTGCGTGAACGCGGGCTGGATATGCCTGTATTATTGCGTTTTGAAAATTTATTGGACTCACAGATTTCTTTTCTGAACAACTCTTTTAATGATGCAATGAAGAAGCTTAATTATAAAGGGGCTTACAGAGGAGTTTATCCTATAAAGGTAAATCAGCAGCAGCAGGTTGTAGAGGAAGTGACAAAATTCGGGCAGCGCTATCACCATGGCCTTGAGGTTGGAAGTAAGGCCGAGCTGGTTGCTGCATTATCGGTTATGAAGGACAAGGAAGCCTGTCTGATCTGTAATGGCTATAAGGATGAAGAATTTATCGATTTGGGCTTATACGCTGTGAAGATGGGATTTAAATGCTTTTTTGTAATAGAAATTCCCGGTGAACTGGACATTGTAATGGAAAGATCAAAGGCATTGGGAATAAAGCCGAATATAGGAATAAGAATAAAGCTGTCTGCAAAGGCAGGCGGACATTGGACCGAATCGGGAGGAGACCGCAGCATATTCGGATTAAATATGTCACAGGTTATAGCAATGGTGGATGAGCTGAAAGAAAAGAATATGCTGGATTCACTGAGGCTCCTCCACTATCATCTGGGTTCTCAAATACCCAACATCAGGGATATACGTTCCGCTGTTCTTGAGGCGGCCCGCGTTTACGCCGAGCTTGTAAAGGAAGGCGCACCCATGGGCTATCTGGATTTGGGCGGAGGGCTGGCAGTTGATTATGACGGCTCAAATACCAATTATACCTGCAGCCGCAACTATACCGTTGAAGAGTATTGTTCAGATATAGTAGAAGCTGTTATGACCACACTGGACCTGACTGAGGTAGCTCATCCCATAATCGTAACCGAGTCGGGAAGAACGACAGTTGCATATTATTCGGTGCTGCTGTTTAATGTCCTTGACGTTGAGAAGTTTGAGGAGCACGAGATACCGGATAAGCTGGATGAAAATACTTCAGAGCAGATAAAGAATTTGTTTGATGTTAATAAGAATATTACACAAAAAAATATTCAGGAGTGTTACAATGATGCTCTTTACTACCGCGATGAAATTCGCGACATGTTCAAGCATGGCAGATTAAGCCTCAGAGAACGTGCTTTTTCCGAGAAAATATTCTGGAATACCATAAACCAGATTGCAAAGGAAAAGAAGAAGCTGAAAAATGCCCCGCCGGATCTGGAAGATATCGAAAGTGCAATAGCCGATATATACTATTGTAATTTTTCAGTATTTCAATCAATTCCCGACAGTTGGGCAATTGATCAGCTGTTTCCTATTATGCCGCTTCACAGGCTGATTGAGCTGCCTAAACGTAATGCGGTTATTGCGGATATCACCTGTGACTGTGACGGAAAGATAGACCACTTCATTGATCTTCATGATGTGAGAAATACCCTGCCTTTGCACGATCTGAAACACAATGAGGATTACTATCTAGGTGTATTCCTTGTAGGTGCATACCAGGAAACCTTGGGAGATCTTCATAATCTGTTCGGTGATACAAATGTGGTGAGCGTCAGAATCAACGGTGACGGAACCTATGACCTGGTTAAGGAAATTCATGGAGACAGCGTATCGGATGTTTTGTCCTACGTTGAATTTGATCCTAAGGATATGCTTGTCAGCTTTCGTGAAAAAGCCGAGGATGCTATCCGCAACGGTCTTATAAGTGCCAGTGAAAGACCTGAAATCATGAGGGCATATGATAACGGCCTCCGCGGTTATACCTATTATGAGAGATAGGAGTACAGCTCTAAAAAGTGAAAAGCTCTAAAAACACATGCCTGAAATTATAGGCGAAACGCAGATGTTTCGCATACAATTTCAGGCATTTACTTTGTTATTAACAGATATATTACTGAGTCCTTTTATCTGTTATCGCCGCATTATTATTTGCTGCCGAGAGTTCGACTTCATTATAATGAGGAGGCCCGGAAGGAGTCTGTGCCGTAATAACTATGTCAGCACCATTGGGAAGACCCAGCCAGGTGTTTCCCTCTATTTTGGCATTTCCGCCGTCAATGGTTATTCCGTATCTGGTATCCGATATATTATTTGCAACAACTTCTCCCTGTGAGGATTCCAGCAGTTGAATTCCGGTATCCAGGGATGAGATTCTGTTATTTTTAATAATATAGTTGTTTGCCCTTTCTTCAACGGTTGAAATTCCGGCAAGTAATTTAGCGGTTTCGGTTTTACCCGGCCCTGTCAGGTTACAATTGATGATTCTGGCTTCGCTGGCCATGATTCTGATCAGTTCGGTCGGATAGTTATGAGGACTGGAAATTGTAATTCCATTTAAAGTAACAACGGGTACCGTAATGATTACCGGGATTGAGTCGCTGGCTGCAATAATCTGAGAATCGCCTTCTCCAAGCAGGGTTACTCCTACCTTGGTAATATTTATTGTGCCGACTGTTTCAAAAGTTCCTGTCAGATGAACAGTTCCGCCGGCTTCTACCACTGACAGCGCCTGTTCGATTGTTCCAAAGGGACGTGAACGGTTTCCTGCTCCATTGGTTGCTCCGGCTTCTACGTATATATTTTTAGGGTCGGCAGCAACGTAATTTTCGGTTGGGACATTAACGGCAGTGTCCAACGGCGGTAAAGATTTATCTGCAGATTTTTCCGAAATCTTTCCTGAAGCCTTGCCGGGAGTCTTAGCTGAAGATTTACCCTGTGATATATTTGAGGATATATCCGAAGGGTTAAATTTCCAGACAAAAATTAACGCGGTTATATCATTCACGGATTCATCGGACTTATTGCTTAACGGCACAGGTTCAGCACTGCTGCGGTTTCTTACCGTTAATTGATCTCCTGCCTGTGCATTTATAACAGACATCCCTATATTTGTTAAATCAGATTGTAAATCCATACCGTAAATGCTTCCGGAAAGTAAAATGTCATTCTGGAACAATGCGTATTGATTCTGGGATTGGTTGCTCACTGTAAACCATACGGCATAAGCACCGTCTTCTTCAATAGTTACGGAATTACTTCCGTCAATATATGATACTCCCTGCATAAAGCCTTTATCGTTGTAAGGAATTTCTGCTTGAGGAACTACACTCGTATTTGAGCCATAGAGGTTGTCAGTCTCAGGTCCGTCCGAAGCGTACTTAAGAATAAGTTTTGGGAAATAGGGTTCCCAGCCTATTCTGCCGCTACCAAACTGTACAAGGGATACTCCGTCACGGTTTGTCAGCGCAATGCCGTGGTTTTCATATACTCCTCCCAGCCAGTCATTTACGAGCTGTGTTACATCAATTTGTACTGTTTTATTTAAGTCTTCAGAAGTTATTTTGAATTCCGACGGAGTTTCAACTTTTCCGGGTATTCTGTCATATGTAACGTAGTTAGCGTCAAAAGAGCCGGTCAATCTGTTGACAACTATTGGACTTTTTGATTCTTCTGTCTTTACGATAACGCTCAATTGCAGAAAAGCGCTATCTACAGATCTTGTAGCTACTGTTGTAAAGTCAAATTTCAGCAAACTTGTGCAAGTTCCGAAAATTTCATCTTTTCCTGTGTAAAGCAGCGGGTAGAAAGAAAAAATATTATTTGGCTGCGCCGATGAAACAAATGTGTTATGGACAGCGGTTAAAACTACAGGAGGCATTTATATTCCTTCCTTTCACAATAATATATTTTAGATATTTATATACCTACTTTACATATTATTTTAAAAACCAAGGTAATGTTACCAGATCTCAATAAAAATTGACATTCATATATCAGCTGGTGTAAAGAATTCTTAAAATTTGTACCATACATAAACAAACGTAACTTGATTTTTAGCCATATATGCACTATCCTCATAGAGTAATGATATATATTAAAACATGGATAGAGGAGAGACCGCTCAATATGGTTTTAATTCGAAGCAATGAGAAGGCTGTTTTAATGCTGTGTTTTTATCTGTTTCTGTCATTATTCACTTTTCTCCGGCAGCCTGTATTTGCAGAAGCAGGCAGCCAGGTAGTCCAGGTGAGTTATTTCTATATTTCTGCCTGTCCATCCTGCCATGATGCGGAAGAATATCTTGCGGCCGTGTCGGACAGATGCGCTTCCGTTCTTAAAAAAAAGAAAATTGATCTTCTCATAAATAAATACAATACGGCTGAAGGTGAGAATCTAAACCTTCTTCAAACCTACCTCAAAGAGTATGCCGTACCCGAAAAGGAAAAAGATTTGCCTGTAGTTTTCTTTGGGGAAACATATATTTCAGGTGAAAAGGCTATTAAAGCCCGGTTTGAAAAGGAATTGCTGGATTTAAAACCCGGAGCCTCAAATGTACCCGGAAAGGTCAAAAGTGACGGTAATGCAGCTTTCCAGAATTTCAGCAGTTTCAGGGTTTTAAGCACACTTGCCGTTGGTTTTGCAAACGGACTTACACCCTGCTCACTGTCAATGCTGCTGTTTTTCATTTCATTATTGCTTGCAAGGGATTTTAATGTCATAAAGATGGGCCTGCTCTATTGTGCCGGCAAATTTGCAACATATCTTCTTTTGGGCACTCTGCTGTTTAAAACTCTGGGGAACATAAATACGGGGTGGCTTGGGAGTGTTGTTAAGATACTGATGCTTGGAGCGGTGGTTATTTTTATCTGCCTGAATGCAATGGATTTTATGGCTGCTAAAAGTGAACGTTACGACAGGATCAGACTGCAGCTGCCTGCCAGGGTCAGGGGCTTGAATCATAAATGGATCAAAGCCGTATCCAATGCGGACAATCCGGCTGCATTATTATGGATAAGCCTGCTTCTTGGAGTATTGACATCCATAGGCGAGTTCCTGTGTACAGGTCAAATATATCTGACAACAATTCTCTATGTTCTGCATAGCAATACCGAGCTGAATATCAGGGCGTTTCTATATTTTATCGAATACAATCTGGCCTTTATAGCTCCCCTGGTAATTATAACACTGATCATATCCAAGGGCAGGGAACTGCTGGATGTATCTGAATTTATACGGAAAAACATGCATTATATAAAACTTGTTAATATAATAGTCTTTTTGCTGCTTGGACTATTTCTCTTTTTCAATCTTTAATTACTATCAGCTGATGGAGCGGGGTGGACAAATGCCTGTTAAAAACATTTCTTTCTTAAACGGTCAAAAAGAGGTGCTGGGAAGATTTAAATTTACATCACTGCCCATAAGGGAACAGATGATAATTAATAAAAGTATTGAATTTTTTTCTGATCCCGAACCTTGTTTCATTCACCGGAGTGCAGTTTTAAAAAGACTTCTGGCTGAAATTGAGAATTATTTTACCGCCGTAGCCGAAAGCGGCAGCAGTGAGATCAAGTGCTCAGCCTTTAGTCAAAAATTCGGGGATATGATCAGCTTTGGAGATGGTGTAGAGAGCCTTAGATTCGATCTGGAGGGCTGAAAAGCTGGGTTTTGAGCTTTGAGATATATTTTGGCGGTTACCAAGCCGGACAAATCCAATAAAAGGTGGGGACTTCCTTGCGGGTGAAGAAGAACTTTAAGAAAATTCAAATTTTTAAGGGATTTTTACTATCATACATACTGATTCTGATCCTTCCATTTGCTTTTGGCAGCTTTGTATATTTTAAAGCTCTGGATATAATTGAGAAGGATGCCAAGGATGCCAGGATTTTTATGCTCGAACAGAGCAGCACCATCATAGATAATTATTTGAAGGATTTAAACAAAACGGTGGTATCAATGTCACTCAATCAAAATCTGAATACTCTGATGTACATGAATCAGCCCGGTTACGGATCATCAGATGTTTATTATCTGAGCCTGACCCAGAAAGAAATGAAGTCTTTCAGTGCCTCCACTACCTTTGAAAGCAGTATTTATGTATTTTTGAAAAAAAGCGATCTGGTTATGACCAAGACCGATACCGTATTCGGCATTAAGGATTATTATCTGACCAACCATTATAATATGCCATATGATACCTGGAACCAGCAGATACTGGATTCAGTCCACAAAATGGATATAGATCCTGACAATATTATCACAGAATTAATCCCTCAGAATGAGAAGAGATATCTGACATATGTACAGACGCTGCCCTTGAGTGCGCCTGAAAAAAAGCTGGGCGCCATAGTTGCTTTGATTAACACGGAGGACATAAATAAACTGTTAATGGCAGTTGATGAGTCCAAAACAGGCTATACATACATCATGGATAGGAATGGCAGAGTTGTTACAGGAGTTTCAAATGACAGCCGCAGGGACTTTCCAGCCATTTCGATTGATCCCGGTTCAACCAGAGGATTTTTATTTGAAAAGATAAATGGTGAGGAGATGGCGGTAATCTATACGCAATCCCAGTTCAACAAATGGACTTATGTTACGGCCCTGCCGACAAAGGTATTCCTGGATAAGGCCATATACATTAAAAAGGTCATACTGGCCATAGTGATTATTTCACTGCTGATAGGAGTGGGAATTTCCATATATCTGACAAGGAGGAATATCCGCCCCATCCAGGAAACAATGCTGACTCTGAGAAAGGTATTCAAAGGTGAACTTGGGAATGGCAGAAACGAATATGATTTTCTGAAAAACGGTGTAACCAAATTAATCAATACCCATGAGGAAATGAAAAAATCCATGGAAAATCAGGAGATACTTATGAAGTCCACCTTTATCAGCAGACTTATCCATGGTGAGATAAACGATAAAAGTGAAATTGAAATACTCTCGGAACATCTTGATATGAATTTGACCGGTAAAAGGCATATTGCGGCAATTATAGTCCTTAACCGTTTTTCAAATCCTGTGAACAGGGAAGCTTTGATTGAACAGGATATTAACAGGGCAATCATTGTAAATGTGATAGAGAAGCATATCGGGCTCAATTGTTTCACTCATATAATTGATGCCGACCAGATTGCTCTGTTATTGAACTTCAATATCAATGACGATAAGGAATGTGAAAAAATCATTGAGACCATATTTGACAATGTTAAAAATGAATTGCGGGAGATATTTAATATCAATGTAAATTTCAGCGTTGGAAATCTGTACGAGAAGGTTTCCCATATTAACCTGTCCTTCAGTGAAGCCAAGAATACCCTTACGGCTTTTAATGAGGTAAATACCGACAATTCGATATTATGGTACAAGGATGTTAAAAAGGAGTCCTCAGGATATTATTACCCTGTGGAGCTTGAGCTGCAGCTGATAAATATGGCTAAGTCGGGGAATAAAAATGATATTGACAGGGTTATGGATATCATATATGAAGAGAATTTTGTACAGCGCAGCCTGACAAATTATATGGAGTACAACCTTTTCTTTGATATGAGGGGAACTATAATAAAAATTATCGGAGATATGGGCAGCAAATTGGATATTAAAGAAGTGATAAGCAGTAATTACAGCTCAATGGAAATCAAGGATATCTTTAATACTATGAAAACGGCCTATTACAGCATATGCAGTGAGGCATGGAACAAGAAAAAGAGCCATAACAGCCAGTTGCTGGAAAAGCTTGTGGAATACATCCAGTCGAATTATTTCTCTTCGGAGGTAAGTGCATGCAATATAGCCGCCCAATTCAACATATCCGAATCCTATTTCTCACAGTTTTTTAAGGAGCAGACGGGAGAGACCTTTAGTGACTTTCTGGAAAAGCTGCGTATAAACCGGGCCTGTGAGCTTTTGACCGAGAAGACCATGTCTGTTGAAGATACTTCCAGGCTTGTAGGGTATAACAGTGCATATACCTTCCGGAGGGCCTTTAAGAGGGTAATGGGTGTTCTTCCTACGGAATACAGGGGTTGAACCAAAGGGATGATACGTTTTCTAATGAAATGTATCATCCCTGTTTTATTGTATTTTTTGAAATCAATCCCATACAAACCGGTTTATAATCAAATGTCACATCAAAAAAAGAACTGATTCTATCTATTTTTTCAAAGCTATTTTAAAATCACATTGTACTCATCCATATGGTCTGATTTACAGTAATATCAGAATTAAAAAAGTGTGTTTGCGGCAATATTCAAGCATACCGGAATAAGGAATAAATAATAAGAATTTTGGGAGGTCTAAAAATGGCAGCGTCAGATGCAGTAATTCAAAAAGAGAGGAAGGTTTTAAAACAGCCGGGTGCCGGAAGCAAACTGTCAAAACGGATATTAAAGCATTGGCAGCTTTATCTTTTAATACTGCCGTCACTTTTAAGCGTTATAATATTCAAATATATACCCATGTATGGAGTTCAGATTGCATTCAGAGATTACCAGCCTGCCAAGGGCTTTATGGGAAGTCCATGGGTTGGCCTTAAATATTTTGAAGATTTCTTCAGCTCCTACCAGTTTTCACGCTTGTTAATAAATACTCTTTCAATAAGTATTTATTCATTGCTTGCATTATTGCCGGTACCGGTAATCCTTGCACTATCTTTAAATGAAACCAGATGGAGATTTTTTAAAAAATCTGTCCAGACAATCACATATGCCCCGTACTTTATATCAACAGTTGTGCTGGTTTCTATAATATTCCAATTTCTGTCACCATATGGCTTATTAAATAATCTGCTGGGGTTGTTTGGAGTTGAGAAAGTTGATTTAATGGCCAATCCTGCTCTTTTTAAATCACTTTATGTATGGTCGGGTGTCTGGCAGCAGGCAGGTTACTACGCGGTCATTTATCTTGCCGCATTGGCGGGAATAAACAGCGAACTGTATGAAGCAGCCTGGATTGATGGAGCCTCAACCCTCCAAAAGATAATTCATATTGATTTGCCGGGAATTATGCCAACAATAATTATTATTCTTATATTAAATACCGCATCTATCCTAAATGTTGATTATCAAAAAATACTGCTGATGCAGAATCAGCTTAATATGGAAACATCCGATGTAATTTCAACCTATGTGTACCGGCAGGGTCTGGTTTCGGTACAATATAGTTTTTCATCAGCCATAGGTTTGTTTAATTCTGTTATATCAATGATATTGTTCTACGGAGTCAACTTCCTGGCCAGAAAATATTCAGAAACCAGCCTGTGGTAAAAGGAGGAAACAAATGGCGAATAATAAACAGATTTTATCTCATAGTGACAGGATATTTCATATTTTTAATAATTTATTTCTGATTATCTGCTTCATAGTTGTATTTTTTCCGCTGGCAAATGTGGTAGCCCAGTCCTTTAGCTCCCCGGCCAGTGTTGTTTCAGGGAAGGTGCTTTTCTTACCTGTAAAGCCGTCTTTGATAGGTTACAAAAGTATAATGGAAGACAGGGAACTGCTGTCGGGTTTTCTTAACTCTTTTATTTATACATTTTTAGGAACCTTGATAAGCGTTGCTCTGACGGTCACAGGAGCATATCCGCTGGCGAGAAAAACTTTTGCAGGCAAAAAGCTTTTTACATGGATTTTCACATTCACCATGATTTTCAACGGGGGCTTAATACCAACCTACCTTTTGGTCAAGGACCTGAATATGCGCGATACCATTTGGGCCATGGTACTTCCGAATGCGGTGGCTGTGTGGAATCTTTTCATTGCCAGGGCGTTTTTTGAAAATACCATACCCGACGGTCTCTATGAAGCGGCTGAACTGGATGGATGCAATGATATTAGAATATTTACCTCCATAGTCCTTCCGTTGTCCAAACCCATCCTGGCTGTTTTGGTGCTGTTTTACGCCATTGGTATATGGAATAACTATTTTGACGGTTTGATTTACCTTACAAAAGCATCGAAATTTCCCCTGCAGCTTATTCTTAGAAATGTGCTCATAAAGTCCCAGATGCAAACAATCCTCCAGGCCAGCTCAGGGCAGGATCAGAGTGAAATAATGGCCTTGACCGAGGTAATGAAATATTCGATTATCGTTTTTTCAAGTTTACCTGTAATGCTGCTTTATCCGTTTATCCAGAAGTACTTTGTAAAAGGGATCATGATTGGATCGGTAAAGGGGTAAAGCTCTTATATAATTGAGGAGGTGGTTGTTTAAGGAGTTATTTAAGCAGCAGGTTTAAATGATATGAGCAGTAAGAGTTATTAAAACTAATTAATCAGGAGGAACATGTATGAAAAAGAAATCAGCATTAATACTGGGCTGCATTTTAAGTGCGGCAACCCTTCTGTCGGCATGCGGAGGCAATACGCAGTCTGCAGGAACTGCACCGGCATCAAACGTTTCGGCAGTTTCCAGCGCCGATACGGGCCTGTCGGAACCTGGACAATTTCCGCTTGTGAAAGAGAAGACAACAATAAAAGCTCTGATAGGCTGGGGAACACAGACCGACATAAACAAAAACTGGAATACATTGGATTATGAAGAAAAGACAAATGTTCATGTTGAATGGCAGGTAGCCTCTGCGGGCGATTTCAGAGAAAAACGCTCACTTGTAATAGCAAGCGGAGATCTGCCCGACGTATTCTTAAACGGATATAACGATTTTACAGCTGCGGATGAAATGCAGTACGGCAGTCAGGGCAGTATCATACCTCTGAACGATATAATTGATAAAAACAGCATATATTTAAAAAAGATTTTTGATGAGAATCCATTATACAGGAAAATAGCCACTTCTCCGGATGGCAATATATATTCAATGCCTACATTTTCAGTTTGCTACCACTGCGACTACTCTCAAAAGATGTGGGTCAATGTATCCTGGCTCAACAAACTGAATATGCAAATGCCAACTACCACAGATGAATTTGAACAAATGCTTGCAGCCTTTAAGGAAAAGGATCCCAATGGGAATGGAAAGGCGGATGAAATGCCTTTGATGACCACCACCGACGGATGGCATTACCAATTGGAAGGTTTCCTGATGAATGCATTTGTACATTGTGATGCAGATACGCACCTTGCATTAAACAACGGCAATATTGAAATGACGGCAATAAAGCCTGAATTTAAAGAAGGTTTGAAATATTTAAATAATCTGTACAAGAAAAAATTGATTCCTCCCCAGGCATTTACAACAAACGCAACATCAATGCAGAAGCTCAATGAAAGCGGAGACGTAGAGGTTGTGGGAGCAATTCCGGGCGGAGCCAATTACATATTTTCCGGTGGTCCTGCCGTATCGGACAGGTGGAGGGATTATGACATACTGCCTCCTATCGCCGGTCCCGGCGGTTTCAAATCAGCTCCCAACTATTCTGCGACCAGGGATATAATAACCGGAGATGTTGCCATAACCAGCGCTGCCAAAGACCCTGCCCTCATTATGAGATGGATTGACTGGCTTTACAGCGAGGAAGGAACTCTGTGGCATGATACCAATGGCGGCAGAGAGGGTACCGAATACAGAAAAGCTGACACAGGTGAAGTCGGTCTCGATGGAAATCCTGCAAAATGGACTTCACTCAAAGTTAGAAAACCTGAAGACAATGTGGTATGGGAACAGTTCTTCCCCAGCAATATGACAAAAGAATTCAGGGCAGGCTGGAAATCACCCAAGGAATGGAATGTTCCCAATGATTCGCAGGCTCCGGAAGTACAATTGTTCCAGGGAACCAAAGCATATGAGGCCGTTGCTCCAAAAAACGAAGATTCCCTGCCCAACCTCTTTGTAACAAGTGACAAAATCTCGGATTACACACGTATAAAAACAGGTATTGATGACTACATCAAGGAATCGGTAGTTAAGTTTATTACCGGAAATATGGATGTTGAAAAGGATTGGGACAGTTATACTGCAAAGATGAAAAAGATCGGCCTGGACGAATATTTAAACATGGCCCAGGATGCATATGATGCTAAATTTAAGAATTAATTAAAGTAACGCATTGTGCTGGTCGGTTGATCAATTTTGCCGGAGAAAATGTTATGGATATACGGGTACTTCCCAACTTCAAGCAATGGATTGCACACTGAAATAGTACGGTTCGCAACAAGTATTTTATTGCCGTCACTTTTACCGTGCTGTCCATTGCTTGAATAATGCTTCAAGGGTGCTGTAGTACAAGACACCGGGAGTAGGGCTGCAAATATCCGTCCTGAGGCGTGTTATACATTGTCAATAGAGGGTAGTAATTTACATTTTAATTTGCCGGTAAATCAGATAAATTTTATATGGTATAAATTAAAAAAGTGAGGAAAGGTTGAAAGAAAATATAAAAATGACTAAAGGAGGTACCGAGCCCATGCCATTTCTATCATCATGTTTTGTGCAAAATGCTGGGCATGGGCATAATTATGAAACCTAATTCTATCAAGGAAAATAATAAAAAATTAATGCTCTGGTATAAACAGCCTGCCGAGAAATGGCAGCAGGCATTACCGCTGGGAAACGGACATATGGGTGTTATGGTTTATGGCGGAATAAATACCGAACGGATTGAGCTGACAGAAAACACATGCTATTCGGGGGAAGCCTCCGATTATAATAATCAGGAAGGCGCGGCACAAGCTGTACCCGAAATAAGAAAGGCATTGTTTAAACATGATTATAAAACAGCAGGTGAGTTGTGTGAAAAAATAACAGGCAAAAGATTAAATTATGGAACAAACCTTCCTTTTGGAAACCTGC
Source organism: Bacillota bacterium (assembly GCA_023392075.1). Classification (GTDB taxonomy): domain Bacteria; phylum Bacillota; class Clostridia; order Acetivibrionales; family DSM-1351; genus Ruminiclostridium. Next base: position 43,745 of record JAEVZU010000250.1, read on the forward strand.
TTATTGATTTTGAAAATTGTTCCGGGAAAATATCCGACTACGGCAGGGAATTGCAGCTGGAGAATGCACTATCGATTGTAAGCTACAAAGCAGGTGGAGTTCAGTATTCAAGAGAATTATTTGTATCCCATCCCCAAAAGCTTGCCATAATGCGTCTGTCCTCCGGTGAGCAGGGAAAACTGTCATTTACTGCTGCAGTAGACGGCGCGGAAAATCCGTTTTCCGTTCATACTGAAGGCAGTGACCTGGTTTTAGATGGTCATGCATTTGAAAACACTCATTCCGATGGAAAAACAGGGGTTGCCATTCATGGAAGATTACGTGTTATAGCAGAAAAGGGTACTTCATCTGTGGGAGGAAACTCCATCAGTGTATCAGGGGCAGACAGTGCCGTGATATTTTTAGCAATCGGGACAGACTTTGTTGAAAAAGATATCAGGAATGCATGTAAAAACCGGATTGATGCAGCTTCAGGAACAGCTTATCAATTTTTAAGAGCTGAGCATATTAAGGAGCACCAAAGCTTGTTCAAAAGAGTTGAACTGGAAATTGACTGTGAGGCCGGGACGGATGTACCCACAGACCGGAGACTGGGGAAAGTGAAAGAAGGCGGGGAGGATCCTGCTCTGACGGCGCTTATGTTTCAGTATGGCCGCTATCTCCTGATGTCAAGCTCAAGGGAGGATTCGCCGCTCCCGGCTCATTTACAGGGTATCTGGAACGACAATGTAGCATGCGGCATGGGCTGGACCTGTGACATGCATCTGGATATCAATACTGAAATGAATTACTGGCCGTCCGAAGTAACAAATCTGTCGGAATGTAATGTGCCGCTGTTTAAATGGATAGAAGAGAGACTTGTTCCATCCGGACAGAGGACTGCCCAGGTTACATACGGGTTGGAGGGCTGGACCGCACATGTGGTATCCAATGCATGGGGATATACCGCTCCCGGCTGGGCCACCTCATGGGGAATCCATGTTACGGGAGGGTTATGGGTGGCGACTCATCTGTGGGAGCATTACTTATACACCGAAGACAGGGAATTTTTGCGCAATAAGCTATATCCAGTCTATCGTGAGGCATTAAAGTTTTTCTTGAAATATGTGGTAAAGGATCCTGAGAGCGGATATTATTTATCAGGCCCCTCCATGTCGCCTGAAAACTCCTTTATGCATGACTGGAACAATCCGGTGGAATGCTCCAATTCAATGGGAACAGTATGTGACACTGTAATGATACGTGAGCTTTTCACTTCCTTCATTTCAACCTGCGAGCTTCTGGGAATAAATGATGAACTGCTTGAAGAAACAAAAGAGAGGCTTGATAAATTGCCGCCTTTCAAAATCGGCAGCCGGGGACAGCTGCAGGAGTGGTTCTATGATTATGATGAACCTGACCCGCATCACCGTCATACATCTCACCTGCTGTCGGTTTTCCCGTATTGGCAGGTAAGCCCTGAGACAACACCGGAGCTGGCACAGGCTGCAAAGGCAAGTATTCGGAGACGTACTACTCCGGCGTGGAGATGGGAGGATTCCGGCTGGTCAAGAGCTTTGCTCTTACTTTATTCGGCAAGGCTGCTCCAACCGGAGGAAACCTATCGGCATATACTTGCCTTTCAGAGAGGGCTTACCAATGATAATCTTCTTTCCTTCTGTCTTCCCGGAGCCGGTGCTGAAACAAATGTATACGAGATGGATGGAACTACCGGGCTCTGCAGTGGAGTAGCTGAAGCACTCCTCCAGAGTCATAACAACATTATTAATATACTCCCTGCACTGCCGGAAAAGTGGGGGACAGGATATGTAAAAGGCCTCAGGGCCAGAGGCGGTTATACGGTTGGCATCGGCTGGAGAGGCAATGTGCTTGAAAGTGTAGAATTGGTAGCTCAGAAGAATACCGTCTGCACAATAAAATATAAAGATAGAAAAGCCGAAATTCCTGTAGTTAAAGGAGAAAGATATCTGCTGGACGGAAAATTAAAGGTTATGGCAGGATAACTTGAGTGCCATGCTCAATCGGCGGGAAGTCAGATACTTCCTGCCGTGGATACGCTGTACAAATATACTGGAAATGAGTATAAAGGAGGAGAACATCATGCCGGTGCTTGAAACATACGAATGGTGTGATTTCTGGTGGGAAAAGACAGACAGGAAGGATAAGCCGAGAGTTCTGCTGATAGGTGACTCAATCGCCAGGGCATACAGGCCAAGAGTTAATCAGCTGCTTAAGGAGGCTGCATATGTGGATATGCTGGCAACCTCCAGGGCTGTCGATAATCCTTCATTTAAGAGTGAGATAGGATATATGCTGTCTCAGGAGAACTTCAGGTATAAGGTTATACATTTTAATAATGGAATACATGGGCTGCACCTGTCCGTCCAGGAATATCAAAATGGATTGGAGGAGGCTGTGGAATATATAATTGAAAATTGCGGGAAAGCAAGGCTTATTTTAGCTCTTTCCACACCTGTCACCGTTGAAGGCAGAAAAGAGATTATCAATACCGGACTTACAGATAAGCTGGTTGATAGAAATAATGCCATGAGATTGATAGGAAATAAATATAACCTCACAATAAATGACTTATATACACCAATGCTTGGAAAGAGTGAGTATAGAGCCGGGGATGGTCTCCACTACAATGATGAGGGAGAAAATGCCCAGGCAGACATAGTGGCCGGGAAGATAATGGAATTCCTTTAATAATAAAAGTCCCATACAAATAAAATTGTACCTGTAAGTTATTCCTGTAATATAATCATATGTCACAATGTAAAATGAAGTGATTCTTTTCAAAATTAACTCCGTGAAAATAAAATGTTTTGGTACATAAATCCAAATAATTTTACAGGAGGAAAATTTATGAGAAAAGTAAAAAAGCCGGGAATGCTGCTCTTAGCACTTCTCATGGTACTGAACTCGCTGAGTCTGCTTTTGCCGTCAGAGGCAAAAGCAGCTGCACTGCCTGCACCGGAAGTTGCGCAATTCACAGATTTTGTTAAAGGAAATTCTGATGCAAGGCCGTATATGGGTTGGAGTACTTACAGCTTGCAAGTGTATGACGGACCTGCAGGCAAATGGATTTCAGAGGAAAAGCTCAAGCAGCAGTCCGATGCAATGCATCAAAAACTGCAATCCCACGGTTACAAATATATAAATATTGATGCAGGCTGGAATGGCGCTGAAGATGAATATGGAAGGCCCACTCCCAGTGAGACCCAATATCCGGGCGGATTTAAAAACCTGATTGATTATATCCACAATAATGGCCAGAAAGTGGGCATTTATTGCATTCCGGGGATATCTAGGGATGCTATTGATAATAATCTTCCTATACTGGGTACAGAAAAATATGATAGGAATACCGAACCCGGTCATGTAAAGCAGCCGCTTCATATCCAGGACATAATAGAAAGGGATTCAAAGGGTGATCCGGTCAAAATTGATGCCTGGGAGGCTTATACATATAAAATTGATTTTAATAAAGCCGGCGCTCTTGAATACATCCAATCGGTAGCAGATCTTTTCCATGAATGGGGAATTGATTTTGTCAAACTGGACAGTGTTACACCCGGTTCAGACAAAGGAAACTCAAAGGATTCCAGAGGAAATGTCTGGGCATGGGGGTATGCACTGGCAAAATATAATATCTGGCTGGAAATATCCTGGGCAGTTGAGCACAATTATGTTGACCAATGGAAGAAATGGGCCAATGGCTGGAGAGTTGAACATGATGTGGAGGCATATGACAAAAATATAGGTATGACCCAATGGCCATGTATTTCAAGGTTGTTCCCGGTTGCGGCATTATGGTGGAGAGATGCCGGCCCCGGCGGCTGGAATGATTTCGACTCATTGAATGTAGGAAATGGTTCAATGGACGGTTTGACAAAGGAGGAGCGTCAGACTGCGGCAACCATATGGGCTATTTCATGTGCCCAGTTTTATACCGGTGATGACCTGACAAAACTTGACAGCTTTGGGCTTTCACTTCTTACCAATGATGAAGTTATTGCGGTAGATCAGGGAGGACACCCTGCACATCCTGTCTCAATGGATACTCAGCAACAAATATGGTATTCGAATAACGGAGACGGTACATTCAACGTGGCGGTATTCAATCTGGGTTCCAAAGCTGTAACAATGAATGTTAAATGGAGTGATATCGGACTTACGGGAGCAGCGTCTGTAAGAGATTTGTGGAGCCATACCGAACTTGGAGCTTTTACCGGCGGCATATCAGGAATAGAACTTGACCCGCATGCTTCGCGCCTGTTTAAGGTTACAGCCAGCAGCGGCACTGCAGCGGTAAATGACGACGATACAAATATTATCTACAGCGGCAATTGGACACGCAATGGCGGAAAGGAAGTTGCTGTACAGTCACAGGATCTCGTTGTGACTATAAACGATTCAACCGGTCAGCCTCAAGTTCCTGTAATTGGGGGTTCAAGTGTCACTATCAATGATAGCGACAGGACTATCAACTATGACAATACCTTTAGTTACAGCAGCAACAGAGAACGATACGGTGCTGATGATTATAATGATGACGTCCATTATACAAACACCTCCGGAGGTGCTATTGAATATACCTTCAAAGGTACCGGGGTTGATGTGATTACCGAAAATGCAGGCTATGAACATGCCGATGTCTATCTGGACAATGTATTTGTACAGCATGTGGACAATACTCCTGGCAGCAGAGTTAATCAGGAAGTATTATACAGTGTCCTGGACCTTCCCTATGGAGAACACACTGTAAAAATTGTTAATACATACACTGACTATTTACAGATAGATGCCTTTAAAGTTAGCGGGAACACATTTATAAATCCTGATTCAGCCAGCTTTGATGGTTCAAACGGAATTGAAATTACTCCTGTATATGGTGTTGATTCAATTGAATCGATTAAAAACGGTGAAATATCATTGTCGGCAAATATTGATTATACAGTCAGCGGAAGTGCAATTGTTGTAAATGGCAGCTATCTGTCCAAACAGCAGGAAGGAAGAACAAAGCTTGTATTTACATTTGCCGGGGGAGCTTACCATACGCTGTCTGTAGATATCCCCGAAGCTACCCGGCCTCCCGCCGGAGCAAACGGCAGGTATATAATGGTAAATGATAATGATCCGGGTATCAGTTATAACGGGAAATGGGGCTCGGGAGGCCGTAACGCCGATCTGAAGGACTACATGGGAGATGCGCATTACGGCGAAACCGATTCGGGAAACCAGCCCAATTTTGAATATACCTTCAATGGGACAGGAATTGGCTATTATTGTGAATTGGATCCCGAACAAGGGGACATAGATTTTTATATAGATAATGTCAAGGCGGGTACTGCCAGCTCCCGCTGTACAGGTTCAAAACAAGCCTCGGCAATGATCTGGCAAACCAGCGGGTTAAGTGATGGAATTCATACATTTAAAGCAGTAAAAGCGGATAATACAACGTTTATGTTGTTTGATGCACTTAGGGTTGAAGTTCCCAATCTTATGAGTCCGGTTACTGCCAATTTTGATAAAAACATCACTGAACAAAGAGATATGCATATATTCCTTACCGGGAACCTTAACAATTTCTCAGGAATATACAATGGAGCACATCCTCTGGTTCAGGGAACCGATTACAGCCTGTCAGTAGATTTGATAACAATAAACAAGGCATATCTGGCGGCACAGCCGGCAGGTAAAACAAGTCTGTCATTCATGTACAATGGAGACTTCAACAATGATGTACATTCTACTGCCGCTGATGGAGATTCCTTCCGATACAGCTTTACCGGGACAGGGGTAAGCCTTATAGGACCTGTAAGTCCTGACCAGGGGGACATGGACATATATGTGGACGGAGTTCTGAAACAGACAGTCAGTGCCTACAGCAGCGACAAGCGTTCGAATCAGCTCTTATACTCAATAACTGGACTGAACAGCGGTACACATACTATCAGTGGAGTTAAAAGAAGCGGAAACTTAATGATTGTCGACCGGATTAATTTTATTACAGGCCGATCAAATGGTGGTTCAACACCTTCAAATGGCGGATCAGCACCTTCAAACGGAGGTTCAGCTCCGTCATCAGGTGGAACAACTCAGGTATCGGGGGGATCAACAGCAACACTTCCTGCAACAGAGGTAGTAAAAATCATAATTGCAGGGTCGGATATACCTGTTACAGTCAACAGAACAACACGGGCGGATGGCAGTAAAAGGGATGAAGTGAAACTGACACAGGAAGAGACCAAAAAGTTTGTTGCTGAATTGACAAAAGCAGGTAAAACAGCTGCAGTAATAACTATTCCCGACTTAAAGGACGAGGTGGCCGAAACGAAAGTGACCATAACAAAAGACTCTGCCGGATTTATTACAGATCATAAAATTGATCTGGAGATCAATTTTACCAATTGTATAGTTCATATTCCATATTTATCACTTAGTGGAATAGCAGAAGATATTGTTTTCACCATAACACCTGTGAAAGCTCAGGCCAAACAGGCTCAAATCGCTGCTGATGCCAACAGCTCAAACATTGTAATGGCAGCAACCGCTGGAAACAGGGTGACGGTTGCAGGGCGGCCAATGTCTATTGTGACAAATTTGAAGAATAAAGCTGTTAGTTTGGTACTGCCCCTTACAGGTGTTGATTTGTCCGGCTCAGGACAGTTGGGAGTCTACATAGAGCACAGTGACGGGACAAGGGAATATAAGGCGGGAAAGCTTGTTGATTTTAACAGTGTAAAAGGGATATCCTTTGAGGTTGACAGGTTCAGTACATTTGCAATTGTTATGTCGGAGGCGTTAATAAAAGAGCATAAAGCATATGTGAGCGGATATGAGGACGGATTATTCCATCCTGAGAGAAAAATAACACGTGCCGAAATGGCATGCATGCTTGCCGGCGCATTAGGGCTGCATGAGACAGCGGGCATTTCATACAGTGATGTCAAAGCTGATTATTGGGCTGCAGACGCCATAGCAAAGGTAACAGGGGCTGGACTGATGAAAGGTTACAGTGACAATAAATTCAAACCCGGCCAGACACTTACACGTGCCGAAGCTGCCGCTATTGCCGCCGGCTTGATCAAGGATGCAGGCATTGATGCAAAGACATTCAATGATATAGCTGACAGCTGGGCAAAAGACTATATTGTGAAAGCTGAGGCTGCCGGTGTAATGGGTGGTTATTCCGATGGGACATTCAGGCCCGGAGAACCATTGACACGTGCTGAAGCCGTTGTGGTAATCAACAGAATTCTTGGAAGGGGGCCTCTGAATGGAATAAATGAATCAGAATGGAAGGATATCTCCGGTTCATTTTGGGCAGCAGGAGATATAATGGAGGCATCAATGGACCATTCCTTTAAATTGAATGCTCAAGGCGGGGAACAGTTTGTTAAATAGCGGTTCAAATTGACCTGTCAATTTGACGGCAAAAAGACATCGGCATAAACTGTGCAGCTGAAAAGCCGAGCAACAATTTAACGAGCACTATTAGTCAAGTTAATAAAAGACGGCTGTCCCCATATTTAAAATATGGTTAATGACAGCCGTCTTTATTTGTTTCCTATAAATAATGTAGAAGGATGGCATTGAAAACGAATTAAAAACCGGTATTAACACATAATAATAAAAATAATTTACAGCTATTTTGCAAGAATTTAACAAATCTCAAGATATATCGAGGAAAATTAAGATTCCTGGGTTATAATTATGTTTAAACAGAATATTTTTGATTTTTATTGATTTTTTTAGATATTTTTTGTATAATCACGCTTGTATTATTGACCGGCAATAAGCCGGCCGGCTTTTTACACCGATGTATGAAAGCGGTGCGGAGGCTGGCTGTTACAAGGCAAACTGGAACAAATTTGATCAGTATTTACCGGCCGCTATGTCGGCTCATGGAGGTTAGCTTGAAAGACTTCACTTGCGTTCGCCTTCCAAGCAAACCTGTGAATTTATGGCCGTGCGAAATATTCAAAGTATTTATCAATACTTTGAAAGCGCACACGGCCAATTAACCTCCTTTATTCGCCACATTGCGGTAAAGGATAATTACTTATATAACATTTTGCGGCCACAAATGTGGCTCATGGAGGTTAATATAGATGAGTTACAAAGTAGTATTGATTGATGATAAACCGCTTGTATTGCGTTCACTTAAGGAAACGGTAGATTGGTCAAGACTGGACTGTGCTGTTGTTGGAGAAGCAATGGACGGAGTCGAAGCTGTGGAATTAATGAACAGCATAACGCCGGATATTGTTGTGTCGGATATCAAGATGCCCGGAATGGACGGTTTGCAGCTAACCGAACATATCAAAAGCAAATTTCCGGAGACAAAGGTCATAATAATTACAGGATACCAGGAATTTGAATATGCAAAAAAGGCTGTTTCACTTGGTGTTATAGATCTCGTACTTAAGCCTATTGATAACAGCCTGCTCATGAAGGTTCTGGAGAAAGCCGTAGATCAGATTGTCAGGACAAGGGAGCAGCTGGAGTATAACAACAGGCTTATACGCGAAAATGTGCATTACCGTGACCAGTACCGCAGCTTTCAGGATGAGCTGAGAAGCAGGTTTTTATATAATCTGCTGCAAAAAAATACTGCTGACGGTGCTTTCTCATCGGAACTTGAAAATCTTCAGATGGGCAGCGGGCGTTATCATATAACAATTACAAGAATACGTTCAGCCGATAGGGAAATCCGTTTGGAAGTAATGGGGAGAATAGTGGAAACCCTGGATTCCCTGAAGTCTATATACGGTGTCCGGCTCATAGATACTGAGATTGATGGCGACATGGTCATATTGTTCAGGTTTGACCGGAAAACCAGCGTCAGAAACGCAAAATATGATATCAAAAAGCTATATGATGAAGTTGTGCGCAGACTTTCCGCATTTACAGAAACCAGGTTCTGCTGTGTGGTGAGTCACATGATCAAGGATACAAATTTGCTGAAATGGGAATATAAACAAGCTTTAGAGGTGTTAAACTCGTGCTACTTTTCAACCAGGAGCAATGTTCTGTTTGTGGATAATGAGACCATTTCCGGAAATATGGACAGTATTTCCATTATAGAAGATCTCGATAAATTCTACAGGTCCATTGATGTATCCGGAGATGAAGAACTCCGGGAGGATATTGATACTCTTGTGAGCAGGATCGTTGCAAGCTCGGGCGGCGCCGAATTCAGGATAAAATGCCTTCTGTCGGAGGTTTGCATTACATTGTCACGTCATTACCTTATGTGGGTGGTTAAAAAGAATGAATACCAGATGGCTGTCAACAGGCTGCTGGATGAGATAGACGGCATAAATACCCTGGAAGATGCCCAGAAATATTTGAACAGTTACATCGGAATGATCAAGGAGAACCTTGAAAAAGATACCAGCGGTTATAGTTCATTAGTAAAAGATGCTTTAAAATTTATAAAACAAAACTTTGCCGGTGATATTTCTCTTGAAGCCGCATCGGAGTATATAAATGCCAATCCGTCATACCTGAGCAGACTGCTTAAGAAGGAGACAGGCCGGAGCTTTGTGGAGATAGTGACTCAAATGCGTATCGACACTGCAAAATATTTACTTTTGCAGCCTGGCAGCAGGATTATGGATGTCTGCAGTCAGGCCGGTTACAACAACTATGCATATTTTTATCAGGTATTTAAGAAAATGGTAGGGGTTACACCCACAGACTACAAAAAAAACGGTAAAAAAATATAATATAAAGTAAAGAATGTGTAATTGTTTGCCTCCTGTGATTAATGTATCATGAATCCATTCCATAAAATACATATTTAAAAGGAGGATTTCGGAATGAAAAAAAAGGTTGCATTGTTTTTAGCAGCTGTACTTGGAGTTACATCACTGGCAGCATGCGGAAGCGACTCAGGCAGCAGCGGAACACAAGCTTCGGCACAAACTGCGGCAACATCGGCCGAAACATCAAAGGACGCAGCAGAAAAAGTTGTTCTTAAAGTTTTTCATTTTACAAATGAAGAGGCCGGCCGTACAAAAATGGATAAACAATTTGCGGCAGTCACGGCAAAATATCCAGACATTACTTTTGATATTCAAGGTATTGATTTTAACCAGTTCCCGAACATACTTAAGACAAAAATAGCCGCGGGTGACGCCCCGGATATTTTTCAAGGCCGGCCCGCGCAGTTTGCCGACTTGATCAAAGCCGGCCATGTGATGGCTATGGACGGTCAGCCATTTCTCGGTAATGTTTCACCAGCAGCTCTTGAATCGATGAAAGTCGATGGTAAAACCTATAGTGTCGGTACGGTGCTGGAGGGAATGGGAATTTTCTATAATAAGGATATATTCACAAAATACAATATAACAGTTCCGACCACACACAGTGAGCTGATTGCAGCTGCCGAGAAGCTCAAAGCCAATGGCATAATACCTTTTGCACACGGCTTCAAGGACGGCTGGACAGCACAGGCCGACTTCCAGAGTGATTTCTATGGACTTCCGCTCAGTCAAAAGCCTGAAATATATATGGATATAGTAGCAGGTAAAACCAAATTTGCTGATTATCCCGAATTCAAGGCCTCACTGCAGAGGTACAGGGACAGACTTCAGTTTTCAAGCGGTGATGATTTCGGTACGGATTATGCGAAGTCTGTTTCAATGCTGGCTAATGGCGATGCCGCAATGAATATTCAAGGCACATGGGCTATTTCGGAATACAGAAAAATAAATAAAGATGCCAATCTGGGATTCTTTGCAACACCAAACTCCGACACGCCGGGTGAAGCCGTGCTTGGTCTTGGCGCCAGCGGTACCTGGCTGGTAAGCTCGCAGACAAAATCACCCGATGCAGTATGGAAATTTTTTGAACAGCTCACTTCCCCTGAGGGAGCGGCAATAGACACTGCCGACGGAGCAGTGATCAGCGCTGTAAAGGGAGCTCCTACAACAGGACTTGATCCATTGGTTGTGGATGTCCTCAAGATATCCGATTCCGGCAAAGTTTACAACTATGAAGCAAAAGACATATTTACCGGACAGTTTGATGCAACCTTCAGAAAGTTCCAGGAAGAGTTTGCAGCTGACAAGAACAGGGATGTAGACGCATATATCAAAAAACTGGATGCTGAATTTGACTCAATACGATAATTGAATTGCAGGCAATGCAGCCTCCGGTTGCGCATCGGGGGCTGCATTTTCAGTAGACATATTGTTCGCCGGAAAAGGAGGCATAACGTGAGCTTTGGAAAAACCAGAATAAGGAAGGAATTTGGAAATTTCGTATTTGTACTGCCTGCACTTCTGTTATTTATGTTTGTAGTTGCCATACCATTTATAAACGGTATAAAATATTCCTTTACGAATTGGGACGGGTTTTCACCAAAATTGGTTTATATCGGTTTAAAGAATTATCAGAGAATACTCAGCGATCCCAGTATAGTCAAGCCCATTCTTAACTCTCTGGAGTATACTGCAATAACTATCATTGCAAATAATGCCATAGGGCTTTTTATAGCAATACTTCTTAAAAATGATTCAAGAATAAACAGGTTTTGCAGGACCATGCTATTCATGCCATTTATCATAAGCCTTGTACTTGCAGGGTTTATATGGACATACATATACAGTGATGTTTTTTATGCCATGTTCGGAATCAAGAGCCTCCTTGGAAATCCTGACACCGTAATAGGCGGGATCTCCATAATGAGTATCTGGAGGGATACCGGATATGTAATGCTGATATATCTTGCAGGTCTTCAAGCCATACCGGAGGATTTCTATACCGCGGCTAAAATCGACGGAGCAGGCTTGTTCAGTCAGTTCCGGTATATTACGCTGCCAATGATTTCACCTGCAATTACTATAAATGTGACACTTTTTCTTGGATGGGGACTTAAGGTTTTTGACTATGTAATGGCTGCCACAGGCGGCGGACCGGGAAGAGCTTCGGAAACCATGGCGTTATATGTGTATAATTACACCTTTCCATACAACAGGGCGGGTTATGGGCAGGCGGCTGCAATACTCATGATGCTTGGGATATTTGTTGTAACTGCCGTTATCACGTCAATCCTCAGAAAAAAGGAGGTGGAAATGTAATGGAGAAAAAGTTCTCAAAATATATATCGGTCATAGTGAAAATATTGATATGTGCGGTTTTTGTAGCACCTTTTTATATATCTCTGGTATATTCGGCAAAATCAAGGGAAGAGACAATACAGACGGGACTTGCATTTCCCGCCAGAATACACTGGGAGAATTTTACCAGGGCAATAGAGGTATCAAACTTCTGGAATGCTACCAAGAACAGTCTTATCATCACCGTGTGCGGAGTTGTTCTCATACTGGCGGTTTGTTCCATGGCTGCATATGTAATTGCCAGAAATGATAAATCCAGATTTTACAACACCCTTTATTACGTTTTTCTCGGTGCTTTGCTGCTTCCGTTTCAGGTGGTCATGCTCCCGCTTTATGTGCAGCTGAAGGATCTGCACCTGCTCAATACGCGTACAGGTATGGTTCTGACCATAGCAGGACTTCAGATAGCTTATAATGTATTCATATACACCGGCTTTGTAAAGGGTATACCGCGGGAAATGGATGAAGCGGCCTATATAGACGGCGCCGGAAAATTCAGGACCTTCTGGTCAATAATTTTCCCTTTGATGAAGCCTATAAATTCATCGGCAATGGTGCTCAATGCTCTGGCTTTATGGAACGAATTCCAGGCTTCACTTATAATAGCACAGAAGAATGAACTGAGGACTATTCCGCTTACACAATTCTATTTTTTCGGACAGTACAGCATTGAATTGAATATGGCCTTTGCAGCTTTTGTGCTTGCCATGATCCCCATAATAGCGTTATATTTATTAATGCAGAGGTATATTGTTTCCGGAATAATGTCAGGTGCGGTAAAGGGATAAAACGTCTCATCAAATACAGTAATATTATAAATTTATCAGTTAAAGGGAGGATTTTAATTTATGGCTGAATACATCTCGATGATACCGGATACAAAGCCCTCAGATGCCCAGAAAGAGCAAATTGAAAGAAAATTCGGAATGTTCATTCACTTTGGAATAAACACTTTCGCAAATGTAGAATGGTCTGAGGGAACAATTCCTGCGTCAATGTACAATCCCTCGGCTATAGACGCCGATCAGTGGGTGAGGGTGGCATATGAGGCAGGTATGAACTATGTAATTCTCATTACCAAGCATCATGACGGATTCTGCCTGTGGGACAGCAAATATACGGATTACAGTGTAGCAAACTCCGGCAACAGCACAGATGTGATCCGGGAAGTGGCAAATGCATGCAGGAAGTATGGAATAAAGCTGGGTCTGTACTATTCCCTGTGGGACAGACATGAACCAACTTATGTGAAAGATTTTGACAAGGGATACATACAGTTTATGTGCAATCAGCTGACCGAGCTGCTTGACGGAAGATATGGCGAAATAGTGGAATTGTGGTTTGACGGTGCATGGGATAAATTCCACGGGCAATGGCAGTTTGACAGGGTGTATGACCTTATAAAAAGGCTTCAGCCCATATGTCAGGTGGGCATAAACCATACAATAGGAGATCATTATAACAGGCTTGGTGACCCGGATCAAAGGTATTTGCCTGAAAACTACCAGTTATTTGACCCTATAAGGAATTTCCCCTCAGATTTCAGATTATGGGATCCGCATATGTGCAGGGAGGATGATCCAAAGCTTTATACCTTCGGAGGCAATACGTACTATATGCCTTTTGAGACCACCATCTGCTCAAGGGAAGGTTTTAGCTGGTTCTATTCGGACATATACGAAAGCAAGCCCCTCATTGATGCCGGGTCTATAATTAAAAACTATACCCAACTGGCAAGGCAGGACAACATCATGGTCATAAACATGCCTCCGGATATACAAGGCAGGCTTACTAAAGGTGATATTGACAATTTGATGCTTGTTGCGGACGGATTGGGTATAAGAAGAAAAATAAGCAGTCTGCAGGGTATATGATAAATGAGTTGTAATATAAGAATGATAAATATTTTTTATATTTAACGGTAAGATTGATATTATAGAGGCCGCACATTCACCAAGCTGAATGGCGGTTTTTATTGTCCGCTGAAATATTTTGGCAATTTTCGAGGAGGATGGACGCAGCCTTGCTGACGCAAGGCAAGGACGATGACAAAGAAAAGTGGCAAAATAGCCGGCGTGAGGCGTGTTATACATTGTCAATAGAGGGTATAGAAGTATGATACATCAAAATAACTTGACAGAGAACACTAGTTTGAGAAATAATGTTTAGGGAACAACATCATTGAAGTACTTGAATAAGTGGAGGAGCTACTAATGACAAAAGATACCAGAAAGACTGAATATGGCAATGAAAGTATTTCATCCTTGAAAGGCGCTGACAGAGTAAGACTGCGTCCGGGAGTAATATTTGGATCAGATGGTCTGGATGGTTGTCAGCATTCTTTCTTTGAAATTCTGTCCAATTCAATCGATGAGGCAAGGGAAGGGCATGGAAATGTCATCGAGATAACCAGGTTTACAGACCATTCTATTATGGTACAGGACTGGGGAAGAGGTCTGCCTGTGGATTATAATACCAAGGAAGAGCGCTACAACTGGGAGCTGGTATACTGCGAGTTATACGCAGGAGGTAAATATCAGAACAACTCGGGTGAAAATTACGAATACAGCCTTGGTTTGAACGGACTTGGTGCATGCGCTACCCAGTACAGCTCCGAATATTTTGATGTGACCGTATTCAGAGATGGATACAAGTACCAGCTTCACTTTGAAAAAGGTGAAAATGCAGGCGGTCTCAGCAAGGAAAAATGTAAATACGAGCAAACTTCTACAATTCAAAAATGGAAGCCTGATATTCAGGTCTTTACAGATATAAGCATACCTTTGGAATATTTCCAGACAGTTTTGAAAAAGCAGGCGGTTGTAAATGCAGGACTGCGTTTTATACTAAAGGATGAAGAATCAGGTGAAACCTTTGTGTACTGCTACGAAAACGGTATTGTAGATTACATAAAGGAAATAACCAGGGAAGATGGTTTCACTGATATTCAATTTTATGAAACATCGACAAAAGGCCGGGACAGAGAGGACAAACCCGAATACAAGGTTAAGATGCAGATTGCATTTTGTTTCAACAACCAGACCAATCTGCTGGAGTATTATCATAATTCCAGCTTCCTTGAGTATGGCGGTGCACCTGACAAGGCAGTAAAAAATGCAATGATATATGAAATAGATAAATGTATCAAAGCAAGAGGAAAATATAATAAGGATGAGGCCAAAATAACCTTTGCAGATATAGAAGACAGTCTTATACTGGTTGTTAATTCCTTCTCAACCGTAACCAGTTACGAAAATCAGACCAAGAAGTCTATTACAAATAAATTTATTCAGGAAACAATGACCGACTTCCTGAAACAGCAGCTTGAGATTTATTTCATTGAAAACAAGATTGAAAGCGATAAAATAATAGAACAGATATTGGTCAACAAGCGAAGCAGGGAAACTGCCGAAAAGACCAGAATAAATATAAAGAAAAAATTAAGCGGAACCATTGATATATCAAACAGAGTTAAAAAGTTCGTTGACTGCAGAACAAAAGATCTTTCAAAAAGAGAAATCTATATCGTGGAGGGAGACTCTGCGCTGGGGGCCTGCAAGCTTGGACGGGATGCCGAATTTCAGGCTATTATGCCGGTAAGGGGAAAAATACTTAACTGTCTGAAAGCCGAGTACGACAGCATATTCAAGAATGAAATCATAGTTGATCTGCTAAAGGTGCTTGGCTGCGGTGTTGAGATTAAATCCAAACACAACAAGGAATTAAATACCTTTGAGCTGGAGAATCTCAGATGGGATAAGGTTATAATATGTACCGATGCCGATGTAGACGGCTTTCAGATAAGAACTCTGATTCTGACTATGCTGTACAGACTGGTGCCCACTTTGCTCCAGGAAGGTAAAGTATTTATAGCTGAATCACCTTTATTTGAAATAACCTGTAAAGGCAAGAGCTACTTTGCGTATTCAGAAAAGGAAAAGGCAGACATCTTATCAAAGCTGGAAGGTAAAAAATATGCCATACAGCGTTCAAAAGGCCTTGGTGAAAATGAGCCCGAGATGATGTGGCTTACTACCATGAGTCCTGAAACACGCAGGCTTATAAAAGTTATGCCCGCGGATGTGGAGTATACATCTCGGATGTTTGATGTTCTGCTGGGAGACAATTTGCCCGGAAGAAAACTGTTCATTGAGGAAAATGGAAGTAAGTATCTTGAGATGATTGATGTAAGCTAGACATTATAAATTGATAATATTCAGGTTGCTAAACTATTAAGCGCAATGGAATACTGCAATGCCAGTGTTTTACAACGAATATTGCAAGTATCTGTAATATAAAAGTGATTTTTTACAAAAGGAAAAGAGGATGAGCATGGCTACTCATAAAAACCTTGTTGAACAGGATATAGTTTCAACACTAGAAAATAACTACATGCCTTATGCAATGAGTGTTATCGTTTCCAGAGCGATACCTGAAATAGACGGCTTCAAGCCTTCACACAGAAAATTGCTGTATACCATGTACAAAATGGGGCTTTTAACAGGAAATAAGACCAAGTCTTCAAATATAGTCGGACAGACCATGAAGCTCAATCCCCATGGTGATATGGCTATCTATGAAACCATGGTCAGATTGACCAGAGGTAATAATGCGCTGCTTCATTCCTTTGTGGATTCCAAGGGTAATTTCGGTAAACAGTATTCAAGGGATATGAAATTTGCAGCGCCGCGTTATACCGAGGCTAAGCTGGACAAGCTGTGCGAAGAGATATTCAAGGATATTGATAAAAATACTGTAGAATTCATGGATAACTACGACGGGACCATGAAGGAACCGGTGCTTTTGCCTACTACATATCCCAATATTCTTGTAAATGCAAATCAGGGTATTGCAGTCGGTATGGCCAGCAATATATGCAGCTTTAATCTTGAGGAAATTTGTGAGACTACCTCTGCATTAATTGACAATACTGATCTTGTAATTGAAGACTATCTGAAAGCACCGGATTTTTCATCAGGAGGGCAGTTAATATATTCCGAAAAGGAAATCCGGGATATATATGCAAATGGTAAAGGCGGCTTCAAGGTCCGGGCAAAGTATGAGTATGACAAGGAAAACAACTGTATAGAAGTCCGCGAAATCCCATATACGACAACTGTAGAAGCTATTATGGATCAGATTATCGACCTGATCAAGGCCGGAAAAATCAAGGAAATCACTGATGTGAGGGATGAGACCGATTTAAACGGTCTTAAGCTTACTCTGGATGTCAGAAAAAATACCGATCCGGACGCTTTGATGAACAAGCTTTTCAAGCTAACACCTCTGCAGGACAGTTTTAACTGTAACTTTAACATTCTTATTAGCGGCAAGCCAAGAGTTATGGGTGTCAGAACTATTTTAAACGAATGGCTGGCTTTCAGAGTTGATTGTATAAAGCGCCAGACACTTTATGACATAGAGAAGAAGAGCGATAAGCTGCATCTTTTAATGGGTCTTAAAAAGATACTGATGGACATTGATAAAGCCATTGCCATAATCAGGGGTACCGAGCAGGAATCTCTTGTTATACCCAATTTGATGAGCGGTTTTCAGATAGACGATATTCAGGCTGAATATATCGCTGAAATAAAACTCCGGAACCTGAACAAGGAATATATCCTGAACAGGGTCAGTGAAACTGATGACCTGGTGAAGGAAATTGCTGAACTTAAGGATATCTACGGCAATGAAAGCAAGGTAAAAAAGATCATTCAGAAACAGCTGAAGGAAATTGTCAAAAAGTTCGGGCAGCCAAGACGTACTGAAATTATTCATGAAGAACATGTAGAGGAAATAACCACAGAGCATTTGATTGAGGATTACAATCTGAAGATTTTCCTTACTGAACAGAATTACCTGAAGAAAATTGCGCTGGTTTCGCTCAGGGCAAATCCGGAGCACAAACTCAAGGATGACGATGCAATTGTTCAGGAAATCGATACCCATAATAAAGCCGATCTGCTGCTTTTTTCAAATAAATTTAATGTCTACAAGTCAAAGATATACGATATACCTGACTGCAAGGCCAGCAGCCTGGGAGAGTACCTGACAAACCTTTTGGGGCTGGAAAACGATGAAAAGATAATTTATGTTACGGCAACAGATAACTATGAGGGATATATGCTGTTCTTCTACGAAAATGGTAAGGGCGCCAAGATAGAAATGTCCAGCTATGCTACAAAAACCAACAGAAAAAAGCTTGCCAATGCATACTATGATGGTGCTTCGCTCGTCAGGATGATGTTTATGACCGAAGACATTGACCTTATAGCAACCAGCAGCATTAAAAAGGTTCTGGTTTTTAATACAGAAGGTATTAATCCTAAATCTACAAGGGGTTCACAGGGCGTTCAGGTTCTGACCTCCAAAAAGGGAAGTACTCTGATTCGTATAAAGACCCTGGAAGAAATGCAGCTGACTGATTTGGATTACTACCGCACAAAGAATATCCCGGCAATCGGCTGTTACATTAAAGAAGAAGACAAGGCTGATATCCAATTGTCTTTGGACCTGGAATAAAACCGCACTGATTATTGGGAGGTAAAATGCTTAATTTGTACATTACAAGACATGGAGAAACACAATGGAATGTTGAGGGGCGAATGCAGGGCTGGAAAAACTCCGAACTGACTTTAAAAGGGATCAGGAATGCCGAAGCCCTTGGAAAGCGTCTCGATAGTGTGGACATCAGTGTGATATATTCAAGTTCAAGCCAAAGAGCCGTACATACCGCAGAACTTATCCGAGGAAACAGGAAAATTGAGATAATTACCGATGAAAACCTCAGAGAAATCAACCTGGGAGAATGGGAAGGAAAAGCAAAAGATGAATTCAGTGAGTCTGACAAGGCGGGACTGGAGGTCTTCTGGAACATACCACATCAGTATAAGGCTGTCTCGGGAGAGGACTTCTTTCAGGTCAGAGCACGGATAGAGGCTGTTTTGAACAGAATTATAAGTGAAAATAGAGACTGCAGCATTCTCATAGTTACTCATGCCGTTATTGTTAAGACCATAATGTCAATTTTTAATGGCATTCCCATTGAAGACCTGTGGAAACAGCCCTTTATACACGGTACAAGCCTAAGTGCAGTTGAAATAGACAATACATCCCAGGACGGTAAGTTTAAAGCAAAAGTACTGATGGAAGGCGATATGTCCCATGCTGCCGAATAAATTACCAAAGTCAATTAGTAATTGACTTTACTCATGCAGTTCAGTGTTTTGCATAGCCGGTTGTTTCTGCTGTTTAGCTGTATGGAAGGATTTTTTCCTTCCGGTCATATACCTTGCAATGAATAAAATAGCGGCCAGCAGCCTGAAAGCCCCTACACATCCCAAGGCAATTACGATTGAAGTATGCTTGTAGAACCATACTCCGATAAGCGGGGAGATAAACTGGGATACGTTGATAAAAGTTGTGTATACTGCAATATTGATTGTTTTATTCTTTTGAGGAACAACTTCAATCAGATTTGCAAAAATGGCCAGGGTAAAGGCTGAAAAAGTAAGTCCGGTCACAGTACTTTGAAACAACAGCAAGTAGGGCGTCCTGACTAAAATAATTGTTAAGGCGTTGATGGCCAAACCCAGGGTGCCGAATATAAGTATTAAACGTGCCCCTCTTTTTTCAATTGCCTTTCCCCAAAAGGTGTAAGTCAGCACTCCCGCAAAACCGACAGCCACATTTACATAGCTCAGCCAGGCTTCATTGATCCCGATTACATCAACCTGGTAAATAAAAAATAAAGGCCAGCCCATATGCCAGGATACATGAAATATAAACGACAGGATAATAAAGATTCTGAACTCCTTATAAACCAGCAGGTTGTTCAGACACTCCTTTATCATGACAAAACCGTTACTTTTATCCTCTCCGTTTTTTAAAACCGGAGAGGCGATAACCCTTTGGAGCAGCCAGCTTTGAATTAATGCCAGAATAAATGACAGGCAGAAGAACAGCTGGTACATAAGGATTCTTTCACTGTCGTTTTTAGGTATATACGCAAGTAACAGTCCCGCAGCCAGTGAAGTGCTTGTGCCTACAACGGTTGCTGCTCTTGTCCGCTTTGTAAAGGCCGGGTTGAATTGTGATACCATTACATCCGAGAAAAAAGACTGCCAGGATATATTGAAGACCGAAAATGGCCAGTTCATTAAAGAAATTATAGTAATATAAAGAGGTATTTTGTAATTGCCCAGGAAAGGGGATAAAGCTGCCAGAGGGTACATTATTCCGAAAAGCAGTATCAGTATCGAAACAATTCGCTTTTTGTTACCGCTCCGGTCCAATAGAATACTTCCCGGTACCAGTGCCAGAATACCTACCAGAGCCGGAAGGGAGGAAATGAGACCTATTTCATAATCGTTGGCACCCATCCGTCTTGCAAACATTGAAAAGAAAGGATTGGCCAGATTCAGAATAACCGCTCCTACTGCACCCTCAAAGGTAAAAAACCATGCATTTTTTGATGTCGTATCCAATGCTTCAAATTTTGAAAAAATAACATTCATAAATAACTCCGATTATTTTTTTAAATGACATCATTACCCATTGCTTCGGCAACATTATGAGTATATCACAAAATCGATGAATATACTTGACATCAGCTTCGAAAACTATAAAATAATACTGACAATACATTATAGCTAAAACTTCCAGCATGTATATGCTGCAGTTGTGAAAGGAATTAAAAAATGAGCAAAAATCCTATAGTAACAATTGAAATGGAAAGCGGTAATATAATGAAAGCCGAGCTTTATCCGGAAATAGCACCAAATACGGTCAATAACTTTATATCTCTTATAAACAAGGGGTTTTATGACGGTGTAATATTCCACAGAGTTATTCCAGGCTTTATGATTCAGGGCGGAGATCCGGACGGGAGCGGTATGGGCGGTCCTGATTACGGCATCAAGGGTGAGTTCTCTGCCAACGGTTTTAAAAATGAGCTGAAACATGACAAAGGTGTTTTATCTATGGCCAGAACCATGGCACCAAATTCAGCCGGATCACAGTTTTTTGTAATGGTGGCTAAAGCTCCTCATCTTGACGGTCAGTATGCAGCTTTCGGAAAAGTCATCGAAGGAATTGAAGAAGCCGATAGAATAGTCGGCGTCAAGAGGGATTACAATGATAAGCCCAAGGAAGAGCAGAAAATGAAAAAGGTTACGGTAGAGACCTTTGGAGTGGAATATCCCGAGCCTGAAAAAGTGTAAATATTGGAAAAGTACGGTTATAAAAAACGCACAAGCTTCTATCTAAGGGGACATCTCTTTGAGGCTTGTGCGTTTGCCATTTTTAATTGACAAAAACCAGTCATAATTTTAAAATGAAGAAATACTATTATGCAAGGGGGCACAATGAATATAAAAGTAAGAGCACTAAGGGCTGCGTTCCCGCATACACTACCGGTTCTGGCAGGGTTTTTGTTTCTGGGATTGGCCTATGGGATTCTAATGAAATCTATCGGTTACGGGGCAGGCTGGACTTTTTTAATGAGCTTCCTGGTATTTGCAGGTTCAATGCAATATGTTGGAATAACCTTGCTGACAACTACCTTTAATCCCATGTATGCCCTTTTTATAACCTTGATGGTAAATGCCAGGCATATTTTTTATGGAATATCTATGCTGGAAAAGTTCAAAAGTGCCGGAAGATTTAAACCTTACCTGATTTTTGCCATGTGTGACGAATCCTTTTCCATTTTATGTTCTGCGAAACCGGAGGAAGATGTAGATAAAAATTGGTTCATGTTCTTCATAGCTTTCCTGAACAGGTGGTACTGGATCACCGGCTCTGTAATGGGTGCTTTTTTGGGGGAATACATAAAGTTTGACACAAAAGGTCTGGATTTTGCTTTGACTGCCTTATTCGTAGTTATTTTTATAAATCAGTGGCAGGAACAGAAAAATCATTTTCCGGCTGTTGTCGGGGTATTAAGCTCTGCAGTCTGTCTGCCGGTATTTGGACCGGGCAATTTTATCATTCCTTCCATGATTCTGATTTTAATTATATTTACTTTCGCAGACAAAAAAATCTATAAAGGAGAAAAACTGTGATCTTAAGTTCATTTCAAACCTTTATTACAATTATAATGCTTATGTTGGGTACCATGTGTACCAGGTTTCTGCCTTTCATATTTTTCAGGGCAGACAGGGCGACACCCCGGTACATTCAAAAGCTGGGCAAGGTTCTGCCCTATGCTGTTATCGGATTACTGGTAGTATACTGTCTGAAGGGCATATCGTTTACTTCCGGTTCTTATGGTTTGCCAGAGTTCATATCAATACTGGTAATAGCAATACTGCACGTGTGGAAAAAGAATACCCTCCTGAGTATATTTGCCGGTACTGCAGCATATATGTTTTTGATTCAGTATGTTTTCTAATGCCATTAGCAGGATTTAAGAGTTATAATAATATATAACTGAAAGGAAATCCTTGTATTGGAGGGTAAAATGAGTAAAACCGTAAGAGCCATACTGTTTGATTCGGGGAGAGTTTTAAACCGCTCTGCCGCCGGGAACTGGTTTATAACTCCAAATTTTTTTAATTATGTGGACCGGCAGACTTTTGATTCCATCCCAAAAGCAAAACGGGATATGGCTTTTAAAAAAGCCGGAGAATCCCGAGATTATTATTGACGACATAAAAATTGAATTGGTTGCCAGAGATCTGGTTTACAATTACGATAAATATGTGTTTTTCAACGATGCCATAGAAGTGATTCCGGATTTAAACAAACGCTATCTCTTGGCGGTGGTATCGGATGCATGGCCTTCGTTGGAAAATGTCTTTAAAAAAGCCGGCTTAAGAGATTATTTCAAATCCTTTGTAGTATCATCGGTAATCGGAGTCAGAAAGCCGGATGAGCTAATGTATTCAACTGCGCTTATAGAATTGGGAGTATCACCGGGAGATGCAATTTTCATAGATGACAATTTTAAAAACTGTGACGGGGCCAAGAAATTGGGAATACAGTCCTTTGTTCTTTGCAGGGATATAAGAGTATATTGGTTTTTCAAAATCTTCCTCAGAAAGCACAGGGTCATAAGGAGCCTTTATGATATTAACGGGTATCTTCAAGGTAGTTGATTTAACACTTTATACTAGTACAATATGCTTTCCGGATTATAAGCTGTTATAAACTTGAAGCTACTTCAAATCAATGGGAGCACAATCATAAACGTTTAATTAAATAACGTTTCGGACTTAATAAAAAGAGGCTGTCTCAAAATAGAAATTAAAAATCTATTGAGAGGCAGCTCTCTTTTTGTCTAGAAAATAGTAAAAGCAACCTCCGAAGAAGCTGCTTCTAGTGTATAATTTAATTATGACGAAAAA
>JAEVZU010000078.1 GCA_023392075.1 Bacillota bacterium
AGCTTTTGTCCAACGAAGGTATTCTTGTTAAACTTAGGCCCATTAGCAAGAATCACGAAAATAATGATAATTACTTTGAAGTTCTTGTTCCTGAGGCAGAAGTTGAGGAAGCACATAGCGTTATTATTGAAACGGGTTATTGATACAGATCATTAAAAAATAGCTCCGCGCTTATTAGCCCGGGGCTATTTCTGCATATGCATACATATTTGTAAAATTTTAAAAATATTGTATTTTTCCGATAAAAAAATATATTTTCTATATCCATGCAACAAATAACGTTAAATTACGTAAAATGAAAGGAATGAGAAAATTGTTATATGTAGATATACCATTGACAGTCAGGTATGCTGAAACAGACAGGATGGGAATTGTACATCATTCAAATTATCCGGTCTGGTTTGAAGTTGGAAGAACAGAATTTATCAGGCAAAACGGAATATCATATTCGGAAGTCGAAGGAAATGGAATACTCCTGCCGCTTCTGGAACTTAAGTGCAAGTTTATAAGCTCGTCCACTTACGAAGATAAAATTATTGTAAGGACCAGTATAAAGAGCTATACAAAGACCAGATTAAACTTTTACTATGAGGTATTCAAGGAGTCCAATATGAACAGCCCTATAACAACCGGAGAGACGGTACATGTTTGGACCAATACCAATCTGAGACCTATTAATCTGCAGAAGTACAGCGAGGACCTCTACAATATAATTGTTAGGAATTCGGCGGGCGATGCCGAGTAATAACTTTACTGCAAATACATAAATTAACTTGTTGCGCCGGTTAATTTGACACTAAACATTCAGTTGAATTGATTAGCTCATGAGCAGCATAACGCGTTAACTTATGTAAGGAAAGAAAAGCTTGTACTATTTTGTTGTTCTATGATAAACTATGTTTACTTGTTCATTCAGTAAAATTCTGTCAGGTTTTAAAAAGTAACGGGTGGTGTGCAGGTGAAAAAAAATATTCCAAATTTATTAACATTGATAAGACTGATAATTGTTCCAGTTTTAGGCTATTTCCTTTATTTTGAATATTATATTCCGGCAATGATACTTTTTGCATTCGGTGGTTTCACTGACGTACTGGATGGATATATAGCCAGAAAGTACAATTTAATAACAAAATGGGGAAAATTTTTTGATCCTCTGGCAGACAAGTTAATGCAGATAACGGCACTGGTTTTTTTAGTATTACATCACTTTATACCCATAATTGTCCTGGTTGTAGTTATTATCAAAGAAGCTCTGATGCTGACCGGCGGTATTATGCTCTATAGAAAAGGAAAAACAGTAATCGGTGCAAACTGGTATGGAAAGCTGGCTACAGTTCTGTTTTACTTTGCAATACTTGCTACAATAATACTAAGTCTCGACAGTCTTAAAAATGTGTATACGGCAATCGCCATTAATGTTGCGCTGGGTCTGGCAGTGGTGTGTACGTTGTTTGCCCTGATGATGTATATTTTGATTTATTACAGGTTCTCAAAAAACTACGAAAAAGAGAAAAAGGAATGAAATTTGGATTGCTTAATTAAAGCTTATGTAAAAGATACACTGTAAAGGTGTATCTTTTTTATTCCACCAATTTAACTTGTTGTTAGTAAAATAGTTGATTTCAGTGCATTTAACTGATATATTGTAACAGAAAATAAAATATATAGGTTTCACCTTATTGAGTAGATTATTTCTTAAAACATCAAAATAGTTGCATGATATCTAAAAAAAATTAATGTTTACATTTAAAATGTTAATAAATTGGTAACAATTATATGTTATTATATAAAAAAGCTTTTAGCAAAATAAACGGGTAATTGTAATATGTGAATAATATATGCTATAAATTAAGCTTGGGAGGAAAATTTGTTCGGTTATATAATGCCGGAAAAGCCGGAATTAAAAATTAAAGAATTTGATATATATCGTGCCTATTATTGCGGAGTTTGCAAAGCAATAGGGAAGAGGCACGGTCAGCTGAAAAGAATGACATTAACCTATGATGCGGCATTTCTTGCCATGCTTTTATGTTCTTTATTAAAAATAGAGACCAGGCTGGTCAAAGAACGTTGCATGGTACACCCTTTAAAAAAGTCCTTTGTCACTTACAATGAAATAATAGATTATTCTTCCGACATAAATATAATTTTGGCGTATAATAATATAAAGGACAAGTGGACCGACGATAAGTCAAAGGCGGCACTGGCCGGGATGGCAGTTCTCAGCCGGGCATATAAAAAGTTGGTGTCGGAACACTCCGGCAAATGTGCTATAATAGAGCAAAGACTCGGTGAATTAGCAAAGCTGGAGAAAGAAGGATGTGCTTCGATGGATGCGGCGGCAGAGCCGTTTGCAAAGCTTATGGAAGAGGTCCTTGACTATGAGAGTCTGGACGATAGTAGCAGGCAGGCATTAAGATGGATGGGTTACAATATCGGGAAATGGATTTATTTAATAGATGCTTTTGATGATCTTGAAGAAGATGTGAAGAATTCAAGCTACAATCCACTTTTATTGCATTTCAAATATGAAGGCAGCGGTGAAGATATTTCAGCTTTTAAAAATCGTATTAAAAGCCAGGTGGAATTTACATTGTTATATTGTCTGGGAGAAGCATCCAAAGCTTTTGAATTGCTTGATGCAAAAGAAAATAAGGGTATTTTGGAAAATATATTATACATTGGAATGTTAAGCAAGACAGATAAAATTTTATGCCAGAGGAGTTGTGGTAATTGTGAAAAATCCGTATGAGGTACTGGGAATAAAAGAAGGCGCATCGGAAGAAGAAATAAAGAGGGCATACAGGGAACAGGTTAAGAAATATCATCCTGACCAATATCAGGATAACCCGCTTTCCAAGTTGGCGGAAGATAAGCTCCGCGAGGTTAACGAAGCTTATGAATATCTTACCGGTAAGGGTCAAACTGCAAAGGCAAGCAATGGCTGGAGCGGCAGAAGCGCCTACACCGGCGGTCAGGGCAGTTATGCCGCAGGCAGCCAGGGCACAGGCGAGGGCAGCTTCAGGCAGGTCAGATTGTATATAAACAGCGGAAATATTGCTGCAGCCGAGTCAATGCTTGAAAGTATATCTGATAAAAGTGCGGAATGGTTTTATTTGCGCGGACTGATATTCATGAAAAAGGGCTGGTACAACGAAGCAGTTATGAATGTACGTCAGGCCTGCAACATGGATCCTTCCAATTATGAATACAGGGATGCCTTGAACAGGATGAATGTCAATAACAACATGTACCGCGGGAATGCAAGCAACAGGGGATACGGTGCAGGCCCCAGCTTCTGCGATATGTGTATGTGTGCATGGTGCTCGGATTCAATGTGTGAATGCTGCGGCGGCGATTTGATCGGTTGCTGCTAAAGAGCGAAAAATTTTATCAATATTTTGTGGCCGCTATGCGGCTCAAAGCCATAATATAGCACGGGAGGTCTAAAATGAACAATGGCTCGAGAGTCAAAAGAATCACGCTGAGTGGGATACTTCTTGCATTTACCGTTATATGTGTCTTTTTGGCAGCAACACTTCCCACCAGTAAACTATCCTTATATGCTTTAAGTTCATTGTTTATGGCAGTAATAATAATCGAGTTCGGAACAAAAGCAGGCTGGATATTTTATCTGGCTTCGGCAATATTGTCCGCATTGCTGGTTCCAAGGCTTGAGGTAATCCCGTTTATTGTATTTTTCGGCGTATACGGACTTATAAAGCTGTATATTGAAAGAATCCACAGCAGGGCTGTTGAATATGTTTTAAAGATTATATACTTTAACATCTGTCTTGTTTTAGGACTTTTATTTCTTAAGGAAATCATTTTGGGCGGTGTGAATCTCACAGCTCCGGTTTACATAGTTGCTGCCGTATTGGAGCTTGTATTCCTGATATATGATTATATTTATACCTTGTTTATAAGATTTTATGGCACCCGGTTAAAGCAGAAGCTGAAAATATAACCAATTAAATAAATTGACCCCATTGCAGTGAGGCAAAGTTTACTGTAACGGAGTAACAGATTAATATTAATCTGAGAAATAATTTGAAAACAGACGCTGTGTATATTACAATATTTGTAAATGCACAGCGTTTTTCAGCGTACAGAAATTTCAACTGAGCACAGCGAATTTTTCAACATATAGGAATTTATAAGTTTTGGAACAGTGATGAGGCACTTGTAATACTGAGTTTGAATGTGTACACCAGAAAATTCCAAACAGCAAATTTCTTGGGAGCATTGGATTTATAAAAAATGAGATAGACAAGTATTCTTGGTAGGAGGAATCATGACACCAGCCTTTTCTTATTCAATTGCAGTTTTCTTTATTATTCTGATTGCAGGCTGTGCGGTAAATCTGCTTGTACAGCACTATATATTTCAACTGCTTGGTATAGCCTTCTTTTTTACATACATAATCATAAATTCCGCAGTTTATGTGGAGAATACCTTTGATGTAACTTTCATTGAATTATTCTATAGATCTCTGCCCTCGCTTTTTGGTATTTCAGCTTGTCTGATAAGTATGACGCTGGGTTTTTGGTTATTTCCCTCAATCAGAAACAAAGTCAGGGATTAGTCCCCAAGCAATCAAGAATTTTTATAAATAATTAGTATTTGCCGCATCTGCAGGGCTTGTGCTATAATTAAAATGTTTGCTTAATGGAATAATTATGAAATTTTCCGGGCACATTGAGATTGACACAAGCCTGTTTTTTGTCTTTGTCATTTTCTGCCCTTTAAGTACAATAACTCAAAGGAAATGGAGACTGTCATGAATGAAAAAGTTAAGGATATCGCAGTTAGAATCAAGGGTCTGAGACTGCTGGCGGGTTATACCGAGGAAGAGGTTTCAAAAGCTGTCGGACTTAAAACAGTTGAGTACTCCAGGTATGAAAATGCCCAGGATGATATCCCCGTCAGTATTTTGTATGAGCTGGCCGACTATTACAATGTAAATATGACCGAAATATTGACCGGAACTTCACCAAAGCTTCATGACATTTGTTTTGTCAAAAACGGAGAGGGCTTAAAGGTTGAAAGATATGACCAATACAGCTTTGAAAGCCTGGCATATAAATATTCCGGCAGAAAGATCGAGCCCATGTTTGTTGTGCTGGATCCAAACAACAGTCCTGATATGGTATCACATAAGGGACAGGAGTTTAATTATTGCATTGAAGGCAGAATGCGTGTTATTGTGGGAAAAGAAGTGTTCGATATGGAACCCGGTGATTCTTTGTACTACAATTCGACCATTCCTCACAAAATGGTTGCACTGGATGGAAAAGAAGCAAAATTCCTGACAATAATCCTTCTATAATACTTACCGGAGGTTAGCTATGAGCCTGGATACTAGATACCTTGACAGGGCTGAATTCAGTTCCTATGAAGATTTTTGCAATAATTTCAAATTAAAAGTACCTGACAATTTTAACTTTGCTTATGACATAATAGATGAGTATGCTGTTTCCGAACCGGACAGGCCGGCGCTTGTCTGGTGTGACGACCACGGCGGTGAAAAATATTTTACCTTCGGGGATTTGAAATACTGGTCGGATAAAACAGCCAATTTCCTTAAGTCAAAGGGGATTGGCAAGGG
>JAEVZU010000127.1 GCA_023392075.1 Bacillota bacterium
AAAATCAGGTTTTTATAGATATTCCTGTCCAGAGCAATTTCCTGAAGGGTACAGGTGTTGATGTGAGCAGCATGAATGAGCAGCAGATAAAGGAAGCAAATACAAAGGACAAGGTATTCCTTGCTGCAAATATTAAACCATTGGATGCAGTGGAGGATATTACCCTCAATATAAACCTTTAGCGGAGGCATGCGGCTGAAAAAGCGAAGCAAACATTAGTGCTTTTTATTACTATTTGTGTCGCTGCATAGCAGCAGAAAGGAGATCAAAATGAATGCAAAAAGAATTATTAACGGAACCTGGGGCGAAGTATGGCTGGATGATGATAAAGTCAGCGAATGCAGAGGTTTGCAGGCCAAGATAGAGATACAGAAGGAAGATGTAAAACTGTGCGGACAAATGGCCCAGGATACCAAAATCACCGGATGGAAGGGAAAGGGCACGCTGAAATTATATAAAACCAGTTCGCGGCTTGCCCTTAAAATAAAAGACGAAGTGCTTAAGAGCGGAAAAGATATCAGATTTAAAATAATATCAAAGCTTGCAGATCCGGATGCATCAGGAGCCGAACGAGTTGTTATCAAGAATGTAAGCTTTGACGATTTGATGCTTGCAGACTGGGAGGCTGCTAAAAACGGCGAAGTAGAGGCACCATTTACTTTTACCGATTTTGATTATCTTGATGTGATTCAGCCGGAAAACTGATATTCCGGGTGAAAATAATGGAGGTATAGACTCATGAACCTAACTGAAATGCTTCTGGCAAGTGATATTAGCGAATTCAGCATGCCTGAGAAGGAACTGGAAATCAAAAGGCTGAGCAGTTTGTACAGGCACCCGTTTATTATTACCTTCCGTGCCATAAGGCCGGATGAAGAAGAGGAAATACAAAGGGATTGCATGACCATAACCAAGGACGGAGTCGATTTGGATTCTTCAAGGATGAAATATTCAACTGTGGCAAAATGCATTTTAAGTCCGGATATAAGGAATAAGGAGCTTCAGAAAAAATTTAATGCTGAAAACCATATGGAGCTGCTTAAGAAAATGTTCCTTATAGGAGAAGTTTCGGCTGTATACGATCAGATTCAGGAATTAAGCGGTTATGGAAAAGATAAGGTGGAAGAAATAAAAAACTTATAGGCAGGGATAGGATTACCTATCTCTGCTATAGAAACTGGCAGAAGGGTATTCTTCCGGGTACTACATACAATCTGCCGGCAGGTGAAAAAACAGTCCTGGAGGCATTTATAAGGTATGAGGATGAGCAAAAAAGCGAAGCAGTCAGAGAAATATGCGAATCCGAGGCATTCTGCCCTTATATGCTTCTGAATCTGCTGTAAAATCGGAAAAAGGCGGTGAGATTGTGGAAGAAGCAATAAGCTTAAATAGAAATGTAGACATCGTGGTTAGTTATCTTGAGAAAAACAGGACTAAAGTACAGGAAACGATGAAAACGCTTGAAACAGTGGGTAAAAAGGTATTCACTCCTGCGATAGAGATAGCTGACAAGACAAAGGGGAAAATCAAAAGCATAGAAAAAACCATGCTGGAATTTGATAAAAAAGTGCTGGGACCAATAATCAAAATAACAGGCGGGGATAACAGCAAGCTTAAATTTCTCCAGGATGGACTGGTGTCTCTGGACAAAAAAGTGTTCAAACCGGCCATAGAACTGGTGGACCAAACGAAAAACACAATCAGCAGTATAAAATCCGGTCTGGATTTTATGAGCAAGTCGGGAACAAGGATTTTTGACATGATGACAAAATCGGCTACGTTCTTCTCGGCAGCCCTTGATATGGCGAAAGCGGGAACCATTAAAGCGACACTGGCACAATGGGGCTTTAATTCGGCAATGCTTGCCAGCCCGGTTACATGGATAGTTGTGGGGGTAATTGCTTTGATTGCCGCAATCATATTGCTGGTTAAAAACTGGGACAGGGTAAAGCAGACAATTTCGGGATTTATCACATGGTTTAAAGGTGTTTTTTCAGCAATAGGCACCTGGCTGTCAAACAACTGGAGGAAAGCTGTAACAGCGGTGCTTTTGGCAATGGGCCCTGTGGGCTGGGCTGTACTTGCACTGGTGCGTGTTATCAGAACCAACTGGAATTCAATCAGGGAAGCTGTGGTTACGGTGTGGAATGCCGTTGCAGCATTTTTCACAAATCTCTGGGACGGTATAAAAAGCACCGCCCTGACTGTATGGAATGCCATAGGAGACTTCATCGGCAGTATTGGAGAAGCCGTAAGGGGTGTTTGGAACGGCATAATGGAATGGTTTTCGCAAAAATTTCAATGGGTCAGGGGCTTTTTAAATGAGATAGCAAACAATCCGGTTTTTAAACTTATTTCAGGTTCTGTTGCCGGTGCTGTAAATGTTACAGATAAAGTAATATCCGGGTTTTCCGACTGGGCTCTGGGGGAGGATGTCAATCAAGCACGGAAAGTTCAGATGAAAACAGTGGAAAGAGAGAAAATCCACGGCAAAGCAGCCGGCAGGGAGATAAATAGCAGCCAAGTTGTTAAAAGTAATACCGTATACGCAGCGGCTCAACGGAGTCCGTCCGGGTCTCCCATTCAGCAATACAGGAAACTCAGCCAGCCGAATAAAATTAACAAAGCCGCTGCAAACAGGAAAGCTCCGGATACTGTAAATATCACTATACCCAAACTGGCTGACAGTATCATAGTCCGGGATAAGGAAGATATCGACAGGCTGGCCGCAGCAATTGTCGGGAAATTAAAACAGCACTCTGTTAACATGGGGGTGGCCTAAATGGAAATATCGCTTATACACAGCGTCAGTGATGAAAAGCTGATCCTGCCGGTTTCTCCCGAGGAGTTTGCCATACAGGAAGGCAACAACAACCAGGTTGTCACTGTTGAAAATCTGGGTGAGCTGAATATTTTCGGAAAGCCCAAACTTGTATGTATAACCTTGTCCAGCTTTTTTCCGGGGCAGAACTACCCGTTCTGTACATCGGTTAATAAGGAGGACCCGAAACCCTATCAGGATTATGTTGAATTGCTCAGCAGCTGGATGAAGGACGGAAAACCGTTGATACTGAACGTACAGAATACCCGCTTTAACCTTACCTGTTGTATAGAGAACTTTTCCTACGGGGAAAAGGATAGCAGCGGTGATGTATACTACACCCTTGAATTAAAGGAGTACCGTATTGTCAATACCGTGACAAACTCAAGTGATAAAGGCAGCTCAAACCAACGGCAGCAGGTCAGGGAACCTGCAAAAACATATGTTGTCAAATCCGGAGACACACTCTGGATGATCGCACAGAAGGAATACGGTGACGGCTCACGTTGGAAGGAAATTGCCTCCAAAAATGGCATTAAGGATCCCAAAGCGCTTCAGCCGGGTCAGAGGTTGGTGTTATAAATGAAAGTGTTTTATTTGCCGCAGGACGGCAAATCAATAGAAATTACAAGTTTGTGCAGCAGTGTACAATGGAGCGGAGATTCTCAGCAGGCAGCAAGAAAAGTTGAGCTGGAAATTATTGCATCGGCCTATGATAAGAACATACCCGGGGTTAATATTTCGCCGGGGAGTATGATCACCCTTGTTAATGATAATAACATTGAAATATTTCAGGGGTTTGTATTTATGCAGGAAAGGGATTTCAGCAGCCAGACCGCAAAAGTGCTCTGTTACGATGCAATGATATATCTGACAAAATCAAAAGCCAGCTATAATTTCCGTGATACGACAGCTGAGCAGATATCGGGGAGAATATGCCGGGACTTTGGCATAACGCAGGGAACTATTGCCGCCACAGGTATAAAGCAAAGCCGCATATTCATCGGAAAAACCCCCTACGAAATAATTACCGAAGCCTATAACAATGCCGCAAAGCAAAATAAAAAAAAGTACATTTTCATAATGAGGGAAGGAAAGCTGAGCATTGCAGAAAAGGGAAATCTTAAAGTTGACTATCTGCTGGACCCGGAGGCAAATATAAGCAGTTCGCGGTACGGCGAGAGTATAGAAAACATGATCAACACAGTTAAAATTTATGATGACAGGGGCAACATAGCAGGTAAAAGGCAAAACAATGACTGGGTTAAACTATATGGTGTTTTGCAGGAGGCATATCAAAAGGAAAGCGGAAAAGATGCGGCAACTGTAGCTGATAATATGCTTAAGGGTATGGAGAGAAACGGTGAAATTGAAGCTCTGGGAAACACCGATTGTATCACTGGAAATGCGGTTCAGATCAAAGAAAGCTACAGCGGCATAAAGGGTCTTTTCTATATAAGCAGTGATAACCATACCTGGAGAGAGGGCTTGCATACAATGCAATTAACCCTGGATTTTGAAAAAATCTGCACCGAAGCGGGGGCGGGTGTATAGTGCCCGGAAGGGGCACATTTTAAATAAATTTTAACCCCGTGTGCCTAATGGGACAATTCATTTGGCACATTGGGCACGTGGAGGTTAAATTGAAAACAAATAATCCTTATACTGAAATGCTTGGGCTTATACAGGAACACGGAGCAAAATACAATCCTCCGTCCATCCGGCTGGCAGAGGTTTTGACACCTCCTCCGGATCTGATTATTAAACTGGGCGATATACAGGTTGACAAAAACAACATATTGATTGCCGACTACCTTCTTGCAGATTATAAAAGAGCATACTTTGCAAACGGAGGACTTGTATTCAAGGATGACAAACTGGGAGGAGAGACTGCGCAAAATGCGTGTCAGCACCCTCATCCCCATAAAATGAAATCCATTGAGGTTGATACACATGACTATCACATTGAAGGCAGGGTCAGTGAAGGCAGCGGCCTCTGGTTCAAGGATACTCTTGTAAAAGGAGACATGCTTGCAGTCATGCCCACTTATGATATGCAGCTGTATATCATTCTGGCAAGGCTGGTGAGGCCGGATGCGTTTGCTTAGTGGCACAGGTGTTTGAAAAGGTGGTGAAAGCAATGGGTGAAAATATATTCCCTTTTATCAGCTATCAGGAGCCAAAGGAATATGTTGAAGAAAAAAAGATACCAAAGGAATTTGCCTGGGATTTCGGCAAAAATCAGTTCATCCTGGAAAACGGAAGGATGAAAATCCTTGAGGGAGCCGAGGCCTTAAAGGTTTGGATATGTAAAATGCTGAAAACTCAGAGGTACAGGTATCTGATATATTCATGGAACTATGGCAGTGAGCTGGAGAAGCTGATCGGTGCCGGATATGCCTCAAATACCGTTCAGAATGAGGTGAAGAGGCTTTTGGAAGATGCCCTGCGGGTTAACTCCGGCATAAAAGGTACTAAAAATGTAAATGTGACATTCAGCGGCGATAAACTGGACATAAGTTTTACCGTTATTACCGATTACGGGGAGGTGAAAATAAATGTATGAGATGTATACCAAAGAATTTCTTCAGAATAGGATGCTTGACAGGATCAAGACCGATATAGACAAATCGGAAGGCTCTTTTACCTTTGATGCAATTGCACCGGCAGCCATAGAACTTGCGCAGACCTACATAGAACTTGACGGTATATTGGAAAAGGCATTCGCCCAGACAGCCTATGGTGAATGGCTGCAAAAACGAGCCGAAGAATACGGGGTATACCGTAAAGCGGGAACCCGCGCATACGGAGCGGTCACATTTTACGGGGCCGACGGAACTGCCGTACCTGAAGGAACCTTGGTCCAGACAGAGGCGGGTCTGCAGTATGAGACTGTCAAAGAGCTTATAATTTCACAGGGCAATGCCGTCGTCAACATCCGGGCAGTCACTGAAGGAACGCAATACAATATTCCTGCCGGAACTATCTCCCAGCTGCCTGTTCAGCTAAACGGCATAACAAAAGTGGAAAACACCGGGCCCATAGTCGAAGGCAGGGATATTGAAAGCGAAAGTGATTTTATACAGAGGCTGCTTTTAAAAGTCAGGAAACCTGCCACCAGCGGCAATGAAAACCATTACAGGCAATGGGCTCTGGAAGTCCCGGGTATAGGTGATTCCAAAGTTTTTTCGCTCTGGAACGGTGCCGGAACGGTAAAAGTCCTTGTGGTTGACAGCAACAGACATCCGTTAAACCCGGAGGGTGAATTGCTGAAAGCAGTAAGAGACTATATCAATGATAACAGGCCATTAGGAGCAGATGTTACGGTGGAATCGGCAAAAAGACTGGATATAAATATTACGGCAAATATTGAAATTGAAAAAGACCATTCCATGGATTTGGTTCTGCAGGAATTCAAAACAAAAATTGTTGACTATTTAAAGACTATCACCTTTCATGATAATTTTGTAAATTACCTGCAGATAGGAAAAATACTGGTGGATACCTACGGAGTAAAAAGGAGCCATGGCATGAAGGTCAACGGCGGTACCGACGATATTGAAATTGATGTTGAAGAATGTCCTGTTCTGAATCAGGTGAACATAGCTCAGACTGTAGAACAGGAGGTATTCTAAATGAAGGAATATTTCAACGGGAAAGCTGAGGATATTACGGCCGAAAAAAATCTGATGTCCTACATGCCTGGCTATTATAGTGAAAACTATATTATGAGTGACATCCAGAATTCAATTTGTGCCGAACTGGGTGAATTGGACAAACATACGTCGGATACTCTAAAACAGCTTTTTGTAAGGTCTGCCACATGGGGGCTGAAACTGTGGGAAGCCGAGCTGGGTATACCTCTAGATTCAAACAAACCCGAGGGAATCCGGAAAAATGCTGTTCTGGGGAAAATAAGAGGTTTGGGCATTACAGCACCTGATACCATAAAGGAAATGGCCGAATTATTCTCAGGCGGAAGAGCCGTTGTTACCGAACTTTACCAGGAATACAAATTCATTGTAAAATTTTTTGGAATCCGGGGTATTCCAGCCAATCTGAGAGAATTGAGCCAGGCCATAGAGGAGATAAAGCCTGCCCATCTGACATTCGGTTATGAGTATACCTGGTTGATCTGGTATGAAACTTCAGGTTATCTGTGGGATGAAGTCCGTTTATTTACATGGGACGTATTCAGAGTTCAAAAGCCCAAATACGGTATGGGCAGTCCGGTGACATGGGGGATTGCACTCTGGTCGGAGGATATTCGATTCTGGAATGTATTAAGGAAGATAACCTGGGAAGAAGTAACAAAAATAAAACTTATTAATTATTAGGAGGGACTAGTATGCAATTTACAACTAATTATGATTTTAAAAAACCGGGAGGAACTGATCTCGTAAATGTTGACGATCTGAATACGAATTTCGACAATATTGATGCTGCACTTACACCATCTGCAGACCAAACGCTTGTACCGGCTTCAAGCGGTCCTGCAAAACTGTTCCAGTGGGTTTCATGGATTACCAACAGAATCAAGGCCATCACCGGCAAAGACAAATGGTATGAAGCGCCAGACACAAACCTTGCAGACATAGTTTCAACTGCCGCTGCAAACAAGGTGCTGAAACTGAATGGCGATGCCAGGCTGCCGGCCAGTATTACAGGAGATGCAGACACACTTGACGGCAAACATGCCGATGCTTTTGCTCCTGTTAATCATACACATGCAGCACCTTTTTCAATAAAAACAGGAACAATACTTGATCAGATGAAAATTGCTCCTACACCGGGATATCAAAATCATAAATACCTGGTGTCCATTGCATCCATAGACACTTATGGAAATACCTTCGATATTCCGTTAACAACTGCAGGGACATATCCAAACGAGCGTACTGTAGCCAGAGATACCACAAGGCTGGGATATGTATGCTCCCTTGATGAGGTCACTTT
>JAEVZU010000166.1 GCA_023392075.1 Bacillota bacterium
TTAAAAAACGGCAAACCAACATTGGTGGTTGCCAATACCGTAAAGGCAAAAGGGCTGTCTTTGGGGGAAGGAAAGGTGGCATACCACTATTGGAAGCCCTCAAAAGAAGAACTGGAAACAGTTATCAAGGAAACTGATGAAATAATTAATCATTTGGAAAGTACAGTAAAAGAGGTGAGCTGAGTTTGGAAAAAATAGATCCAAGAAAAGCGTTTGGCAAGGCAGTATCGGAAATAGCCGATAAAAATAAAGATATTGTTATTCTATCAGCCGACAGCGGAGGCAGTTCGGGATTTGGGGAGTTTTCCAAAGCACATCCTGAACGCTATTTTGAGTTTGGCATCATGGAGCAGGGGGTTGTAGGTATTGCATCAGGGTTGGCAACAACAGGAAAAGTGCCGGTTTTTTGCGCCATAGCACCTTTTGTTACATCCCGGCCTTTTGAAATGCTGCGAAATGACTGTGGTTATATGAAGCAAAATGTGAAAATCGTAGGAAGAAACGGAGGTATTACATACTCTGACCTTGGCGCAACCCACCATTCATTGGAGGATTATGCAATAATGAGGATGATTCCGGGTATGGTTGTACTGGCCCCCCAGGATCCATCGGAAATAACTGCAGCGTCCAAAGCCATGCTGGAATACAGTGGTCCGGTTTATATGAGGATTGGAAATGAGCCTCAGGAGGTTTTTCTTCAAGAAAGACAATTTGAAATAGGAAAAGGACAGGTAATCTGTGAAGGCAGTGATATGGCCATTATTTCAACCGGACTTATGACGGCAAAAGCGGTAAAGGCGGCTGAAAAATTGCGTGAACAGGGAATAGCGGTTCAAGTGGTCGGTATGCCTACAATATCACCTGTCGACAGGGAAATTATAGTTGAAGCTGCAAGGAAAACCGGCAGAATATTAACTGTGGAAGAGCATTATACCGAAGGCGGCCTGGGCTCAATAGTTTCAGAAGTTTGCAGCGAAGAATATCCCGTACCCGTAAGGAGACTGGGAATCCCCAAAGTTTATGCCACATCAGGTCCGTATGAAGAAATACTGTCATTTTACGGTTTGGATGTAGATGGGATTGTCAGGGCTGTACGTGAAAGTCTTTCGGGTATGGAGTATGGCAACGGTTGATAAGATATTTTCACGTATTTGGAGGATATAATGAACAAAAGGTCAATCTTGGAAGAGTTATTGAGGGCAAAAAAAGACAGTTTTGCCATTGGAGCCTTTAACATATTTAATTATCTGTCGGCAAAGGCAGTGATAAGTGCTGCTAGGAAGGAGGGAGGCCCTGTTATACTGCAGACTTCATCCCAGACTGCGGTCACTTTGGGGGTAAAGGCTCTGGGCAGTATGCTCAGGCAATTGGCTGATTCTGCCGGGATAAATGTTTTTATCCATTTGGATCATTGCAAGGATTTGGAGTTGGTAAAGTCATGTATTGACAACGGATGGGATTCTGTCATGTATGATGGATCGGCTCTGCCGATCGGGGAAAACATACGGAACAGTAAAATCCTGGCAGAATACGCACATGTGCGGGGGGCATTTATTGAAGGAGAGCTTGGAAAAATTGCCGGAGTGGAAGACGATATAAGCGTTTCGGAAGATGATGCCGAGAAAACCTCACTGGATGAAGCAATCAGGTATGCCGGAGAATCGGAAGTTGATATGTTTGCACCTGCGGTAGGCACCGCACACGGAATGTACAAGGGCCAGCCTCATATCAATTTCGGTTTGATAGAGCAGCTGAAGGACAGAATATCGCAGCCCATAGTTATACATGGAGGAACCGGGCTTGCAGACGGTACATTTTTAAAATTGATTGAAAGCGGAGCATCCAAAATAAATGTCTCTACTGCTATAAAACATGCTTACATAGATGGTGCCAGAGAGTATCTTCAACTATATCCCGACAGGTTGGATCCTATTGGAATGGATGAATTTCTGGACAAAAAAATTGAAACTGCTGCAATAAAGCATATCAGATTGTTCAGAAAGGATTGATTTAATGGAAATACCGTTAATGTCGCCAAATTTTCCATGTGATCTCCATTGTCATACCAACCGGTCCGATGGGGCGGATTCCGTTCAGGAGCTGATTGATCACGCCTCCGGTCAGGGGATGAGAATAATCGCCATTACTGATCATGATATCATTCCTCCGGAAAAAATTATTGCCGGCGGGCAGGAAATCGCTCCCGAAGCGTATGCAAAGGGAAAGGGAGTCCTCCTGCTCAAAGGAATGGAGATCTCCTGCGAAACTGAAGTCGAAGACGTCCATATCGTATGTTTCGGATGTGACTGGAGGGATGCATTTTTCAAACAACTCCAGGAAGCTGTTGCAGTTTCAAAAATTGAAGGTTACCGTACACTAGTAGAAAGGTTGTATTCCGACGGAATTGATATTTCCTGGAAGGAACTGCTGGAGAACAACGGAATGCCCATAGAAGAAAGTCAGATTCAGAAAAAGATGATATTTGAACTTATAGCCGCAAAGGGTTATTCCTCTGAATGGAGTTCCGCCAAACTGATGATAAAGAATAATGAGAGATACAGAATCAACAGGCGTAAGCCCGATCCGGTTAATGTAATAAAGGAAATATACCGCTGCGGCGGTATCACAATTCTTGCACATCCTCACCTCATATCGGAAAGTGTAGTTATAAATCAGAAAATAATCAGCCGGAAAGAATATATAGATATTCTGATAAATGCCGGGCTGGATGGAATAGAAGCCTGCTACACCTATGATAAGACCAGCTACTCCGGGAATAAATCAAAAGAGGAGATTTGCACCGAAATAAGAGAGAAATATCAGAACAGGGTTTCAATCATGTCCGGCGGCTCGGATTATCATGCCGACTATAAAAAAGGATCAGCCAGGCCGCGGTTTATAGGTGAATGCGGTGTTTCGGAGAAATACTTTTATGAAAATAAACTGTTGAAAAAATTACTTGATTAATAAACTGTCATATTTAATAAGTCAATTACAGCCAATTATCAATTCTTGAATGAATTTAAGCTGTAATTGACTTTGCCTGTTTTTTAAATGTTATTCCCTTATCTTAATTTCAGTACATTCAGTTCTTTCTGTAATACCCAGGATTAATTTGTCAACTTGTTGCGGTAATCACCAGGAGTAATTCCCTCATATTTTTTAAAGAAACGCATGTAGCTGTGTACATTGTTGTAGCCCACCTTCTGGGCAATCTGGGCTATGTTCAGATTTGTTTCCTTCAGCAGCTCCTTACTGGACTCAAGTCGTTTGAGCGTAATAAATTCCAGAACTGTTTTGCCGGTCACATTTTTAAATACCCTGCTGAAGTATGAGGCATTGAGGCCTACATAGTCGGCTATGGATTCCACCGACAGGTCCCTTTGAAAGTTTTTGCCTATGAAATCCATGGCTTTTTCAATATTTTTGTCTCCCTTATCAATGCTTGAAATATATGAAACGACACTTTCAAACAGCTTGCATATAAAAATATGAATTTCATCAAGGGTTTCCTTTTTTGCCAGATCCTTATATACAATGTAGTTTTCGCCGAAAATATCGGAATGTTGTATTCCTGAATCCGACAGAACGGACAGGGAAGCATCCAGAAGTCTGTTATAAGTGCTGTAGACTTCTTCATACGACACACTGTAGTTGCTTTTTATGTTTGAATATATTTCATCAAGGTATTCTTTAATCTTTTGTATATTACCGGATTTAATATTGTTTTTAATAAGCGTTTCAGTCTTTTCAGGATAATAGTAGGCAATTTTATAGCTGTCCGACAGATCATGATAAAACAGGATGGTGTCGGTACCCGACATAAGTTTATATTTCATAACATTCAGGCTTTCCCTGTATGAAAGGCCGCAGTCGGCAATATCATGGTAAATGTTACCTATGCCTGCAGAGACTGTAAGAGTGTAGAATTTACTTACAGATTCCTTTATTTGTTCAAGAATACCTGTAATGTCGGAGTTAAAAGTGTTTACACTCTCATCGGGAATGTTGATGATAAAGGCCAGCCTGCTTTCCGATACTTCGGCAGATAAAAATTTGAAGGCTGTGCCTAATAGTTCTTCAGCAATGTTGCGTATTGCAAATATATACAGATTGAGGTCTGCAAGTGTCAATTTATCTGCCAGCTCTGCAAAGTTGTCAACTTCAATGAGAACTACACAATAATTAGGATACATAAAGTCAATGTCAAGAAAGTCAATCTGGCTTTGAATTTCCGAGGAATCTACTATTTTATTGTTTAACAAACTCAGTACAAACCTTTCATTAAGTACAGGAAGGCTGGAATAATAGGACTTCTCAAGATCTTTATTTCTTACTATTACCTGCTGGAAGGCCCCTGACAAGAAGGTGAAAGAATCCCTGCTTTTGGCCTCAAACATTGTATTTGAGCTGTCCGGTTGGGATTTGAACATATCCATAAGCTTCTTTATGGGATTGTACATGGTTCTGGACAGGAGATACGATATGAAGATTCCCACAAGCGCCAATAAAAGGCATAAACCG
This sequence comes from Bacillota bacterium, assembly GCA_023392075.1. Lineage (GTDB taxonomy): Bacteria > Bacillota > Clostridia > Acetivibrionales > DSM-1351 > Ruminiclostridium. The sequence continues at coordinate 4,525 of JAEVZU010000166.1, forward strand.
AAAGTAAGATTCTGTATGAAGGACAATTTTTGCGTCAAATAAGTAAGAGGTGTTTCAGATACAAAAATCCAGCCGGTGTAGGAGGATTTTGCATAGCAAACAAGGGTAGGTGTTTTATTTATGCCTGCAATAAAATGCCCCTGATTACCCGAGCTGATGATTCTATTTATATATTCACTGTTTCTGTCGCTTGAATTATCCGGATTTAAAGGTTTACCGGATATCATATTTTTATCCCCATCAGTGATGTATATGGCTGAATGGCTGTTAATTTTCATGTTTTCCATAGCCTGGGACAATTTTGATTCGTGAATATTTACCGCCAGGAGCCCCAGTTTCTTTTCAGTATTGACGGGAACGCTGCGCACAAGTGTAATGACCTTGTCGATATCACCGTCATAGTTAGGTATGCTTTGGGTAGGCATCCAAATAGCCTTGCGGGAAGTATTTCCGGAATTTTCAACCCAGCGGTTTGCTATCTCACCCTTATACGCACTTAGAATACCTGAGGAGGATATTACCATATTATTTGATTTAAAGTACATTTTTATGGATTGAATGTTTCTGTTTTTACTGGGTATATCTCTGGTGAGATCTAAAAGTTCAGTCAGGAAATAGTTGCTGTCTGTATTATTACCGTATGCATAAATTCTTGCATCAATCCCTGTTTGTATTGAGAGTTTGTCGATTTCATCCAGAGTGTTTTCTATGGATGTCCGGATTTGAATAAGCGAATTGCTGCTTGAATTGCTCAATTCGTTTTCAAGTGCATTAATTGAAACCAGATATGAAAATGAACCTATCACAATAATAGGTATTATTATGACAAGAAAGTACGATACAAAGTAAATTAAAAATGTTCTGTTAAATTTGCTCCGGAATATGGAAGGCTTCAACATGGTAATATGACCTCGAAAATTAGTCGTAGATTATTTATCTATATTATTACATGAAGTGAGGAAAATAGTAAGTGAAAAATATTAAAAAGTAAGGTAATATACAGCAAAGTAAAAAATGTATCATCCAAAAAGTAAGATTTTTTGTATAAAAACACTAAATATAAAATTTACTTATTGGTACATATGTGACAAAATGAAAACACAAAGTGGCCGGCACTTAAAAACAAAATAATTTTCTGGAGGAAGATTTATGAAAAAACTAGCTTGTTTACTATTAGCAGGTATTATCTCGGTTTCTATGCTGGCGGGATGCGGCAGTGAAGAAAAAGCGGCACAGAATTCTTCAGATTCTCAATCACCAGCTTCACAAACAGCAGGACAGACCAGTGATAATACTCCTGTAAATGTCAAGTTTGCAAACTGGGGAATGAGTGAAGCAGCTACAAAGCCAGTTTTTGAGCAGATAGCCGAATCATATAAGGCACTGCACCCCAATACTACTATAGAATATGTCGGAATTCCTTATGGAGATATAAAGCAGCAGACATTTGTAATGGCAGCTTCCGGAAATGCGCCTGATATCATTCAGACTCATACGGCATGGTTTTCCACCTATGCAACTTCGGATATTGTTGAACCGCTTGATGACCTATTGGGGAAGGAATACGTAGATGATATCATCGACTCCTACAAGGCGGATTATACGTATAACGGCAAATTGATGGGTATTCCATGGGCTCCTTCGCCTTACGTACTTTATTATAATAAGGAAATTTTCAAAAAAGCAGGGTTGGACCCTGAAACTCCTCCTAAGACCTATGATGAAATGCTTACCATGGCAAGAGCAATATCAAAGGTTAAGGCTGATGACGGAAATAAAATCTACGGCTTCGGGGAAGCTACCGATAAATTGCCTATAAATGGCTTGGTTGCGCTTAGAAACATATACAGTTTTAATGGTTCGGTATATGATAAAGACTCAAAAGTAAATGTAAATACTCCGGAAGTAATAGAAACTCTTAAATTCTATCAGACTATTTCAAATGATGGCTTATCACCTGCAGGTGCCAAGCTGAAAGATTTAAGAAATCTGTTTTCAATCGGCCAGCTTGGTATGTATATGGACGGTTACTACGGAAAAGCAGTATTCAGAAATCTGAGCGGCAAGGGTGAAGCTTTTGACAAGGTATGGGGAGTTGCCCTGGTACCTGTCAATAAGACCGGTAAGAGCGTATCCATTGGTGAAGCTCATGGTCTTGTTATTTCCAAGGATTCAAAAGTTAAGACCCAGGCAGCTGATATTCTTAAATATATAACAAGTAAAGAAATGATTACGCAATATCATAAGAGCAATGACGTTCTATCAGCAAGAAAATCACTCAGTGCCGATCCTGATCTGAATGACAGTGATTTTGCCAAGGTTTGTGTAGAACAGTTGAATAACTACATTCAGCCATTGCCTGCAAATAATCCGGGTATGGAGCAAGGATATCTTGAAATTGCGACAGCTCTTCAAAGAGTAACCGTTGGTAAGGAAGATCCTGCAAAAGTAGCACAAGACCTGGATGCAAAGCTGAAGGGATTGCTTAAATAATTGCTGACTATTTTTTTGGAGGGTAACCTGAAAGACCCTTCGAGGAGTCTTACAGGTTATCCTCTGAAAAACATTGGGGACATGGAGGTTAAAATGAGTGGAAAAAACAGCGCAAAAGCAAGTTCTATAAGTATCAGGCAAAACAGGTTATTGTTATCCAACAGTGTTAAGGACAGGATTTTCTTGATAACCATTCTGGCACCAGCTTTTATACTTTTGTGCTTTACAATATTTATACCAATTATGAAATCGGTTTATATGAGCTTTTTTGATATTACATTGACAAATATTAAATCAGCCGCATGGAATAACTTTGCAAATTATAAAGATGTATTCTCAACCAGCGATTTTGGCACAGCATTAAAAAATACGGTTTTTTATGCTTCAAGTGTAGTTATTATACAATTTATTCTGAGCATGGCTTTAGCCATGATCCTTAACATGAATATTCCCGGCAGGAAACTTCTGAGAACTCTGGTACTTATACCGTGGATTGTGCCTACAATAGTTGTAGCACTGTTGTGGATGTGGATATTCCAACCCCAGTATGGCATTATGAACCATATATTGATGGGCACCGGAATAATTAATGAACCGAAGACCTGGCTTTCGGATTTAAAACTGGCCATGCCTTCGGTAATGATAGCTGCATTATGGCGGCAGCTTCCGTTTATGACTATCATGCTATTATCGGGCATGCAGGGTATACCCGAAGACATGTATGAAGCAGCGGTAATTGACGGCGCAAACAAAAAACAGATGTTTTTTCATATAACGCTTCCTTTCCTTGCAAATGTTATTAAGACAGTAACCCTGGTTGCAGTTATTGAGAACTTTAAAATGTTCCCTCTCTTCTGGATCATGACAGGCGGAGGACCGGTTATGGCAACAACAACCCTTGCAATTTTAAGCTACCAGACTGCGTTTACATCGCTCAATCTGGGCAAGGGTGCTGCAATAGGTGTACTGTGGCTTCTGATACTTATCCTCTTTTCATGGGGGTACAATAAATTATTTTCATTGAGAGAGGACTAGGGAGGTAGTTATAGAGATGAACAATAAAAAAGACTATTTGACTCTTATTTCTACAAGGGTTTTACTGGTTGTATTCCTGATATTCCTGCTGTTTCCGGTATATTGGATGATTACCACATCCTTCAAGGATAACAGTGTACTTTTTAAAATACCCCCGGAATGGATTCCGCAAAACCCTACTATAAAAAACTATGTAAAGCTTTTAAGCGAGAATTATTTTTTAACCTACTATAAAAACAGCTTTATAGTATCGGGCGGCGCAACACTGCTTACCATGTTTGTGGCAATGTTTGCCGGATATGGCTTTTCCAGGTTCAAGTTCAGATTCAAGAACCTGGTTATGCTGCTGATCCTGTCGACACAGATGTTTCCGGTAGTATCACTGCTGATATCGCTTTATACAATGTATAAGAACTACGGGCTTCTGAATAACAGGTTTGGACTTGTGCTGGCCATGACAACTGCATCCCTGCCATTCTCAATACTGATGATAAAGGGTTTCTTCGATGATATTTCGATACACCTTGAAGAGGCTGCACGAATTGATGGCTGCGGCAGATTCGGCATACTGTGGAGAATCATATTCCCGCTGGCAAAGCCGGGATTCCTGGCTGTTGGAATATACACCTTCCTGTTGGCCTGGGACGATCTGCTCTACTCCATAACCCTGGTGAACAAGGATGAACTCAGGACCCTGCCTTCGGGAATATCAATGAGATATATGGGCGAATTTGCATATGACTGGGCCAACGTAATGACTGTCTGTGTAACTGCAACAATTCCAGTATTAATTCTGTTTATGTTCCTGCAGAGATATATGGTGGCAGGACTGACTGCAGGTGCTGTAAAAGGATAATTAATTTAACGCGTTGTGCTGGTTGGTTGATCAACTTTGCAAGTAAAAATTGTTAATGATTATACTGGTACTTCCATACCAACTTCAATCAATGATGGCACACAAAGCGCTTACTTGAAATAGTACGGTTCACAACAAGTATTTTTTGCCGTCGCAGCGACTCGACCGTCCGGGTCTCGCGTGCTACTCAAAGTGACATCCTGTCACTTTGTCGGCTAAAATACTTGTTTTTCACCTACAAATTTCAGCAAGCACTTTTACCGTGCTCTCCATTGCTTGAAGTTGTACTCGCGTACCTGTAAAATCAGCATAACCCATTTAATTCAAAATTGAGAGTCAAATTAACCAGCACAACGAGTTAATTTAATAGCTGTGTCATTTTGGAACAGTCCCCCTATACATTTTAAGAGCAGGTATACAACGGTGATAAAAGGTTGTGTACCTGCTCTTAAATTACTGCCGGAAGTCCCAAAGCAACTCCATACCTTTTTACATAAGTTGATAATTACAGAAATCAGTTTGCTTAAATACAGGCAATTTTGTGTATATAGTCGGCAGGATACTTCATTGGGATATATCCTGACC
>JAEVZU010000270.1 GCA_023392075.1 Bacillota bacterium
CCGGTTTTAAACTGAAATACCTTTATTGATGCTGCTTTATCCAGTTCCAGCATTTTTTCTCCGGGAATGAATATATGTGAGGAGTTATCTCCTGCAAGCCTGCCCAATATCGAAGCATCACTTTTCAGTACACCTGAAATTTTGAACTGCCTGTTATAAATTTCCAGGGTCTCCCCAACTACTTTATCACTTTTGAAAGCTTCCCATGCAAACCTGTCGTCAACAACAGCAATATATCCGCCGGATTTCTCGGCAGCTTCCGAAAAAAAACTGCCGGTCTGCATACTGCACCTGCTGAAGGTTGGAAACATAAAATTTGTACCTGTTATTGAGGCCTTAACAACTCTCTCTCCTATTCTCACATCAGTGTTTAAAGTCTGATTTGCTGCTGTATAGCTAAATTCATCTGTTTTTGCCTGCTTTGCTGCTTTGCCGATTATTTCAGGCGTCAGAGAAGGATTAATATCAGAGCCAACCCCTGCTGCAACCACAATCTTGCTGAGCCCATTGACTCCGTTAAGGTACTCAGCTTTTTCGGTCAAAGCACCCGGCATTATTATACTAAGTAGAAGTAAGAAAATTCCCAATGGCAATAAAACCAATGCTTTCCTTCCCGATTTCATGCAATCCGTCCCTCCCTCTTACCCGTCTTTGTTCTAATCGGTTTCTGCAGCTATTACCTTCATACCCTCCGACAGCGGTTTGTCACTGGAAGTTATCACCCTGTCCGAAGAATCCAGACCGCTTGTTATACCCGTTTTGGCATTATCGGACTGGTCTGTGAGCACACTCGCCTTCCGGGCTACAAACTCCTCCCCCAGAGGGCCTGCGCGCTGCTTGAGAATAAATACGAAATATCCTGAAGCATCCTTGCCCAGGGCACTGTTTGAAATAAGAATGTCATAGGCCCTGGTTTCCCTCCTGATTGTAACGGAGCCGCTTTCCCCTCCGACCAGATTGTCGGAGGGAATATCAACAATGACATCCTTTTTGTTTCCCAGCTCCTGCTGATTATCAACAATCCTGTTAATCCTCCCCTCCGTAGAAAATCCTCTCCGGCCATCCAGTGAAATGTCGGCAATATCTCCATTGCTTAGCTCCTTCGCTGCCTCCTTGTCAATAGTTGCAACAAACTCAAAGCCTTTTGAGACATCGGCCAGTCTATATAAAGCTTTGGAACTGTCGGCCATTGCTCCCGCCTGAAAATAAAGCTCAATAACCATTCCATCAGACGGTGCGGTCAAGCTTTTCATTTTTAGCTGTTTCTCAAATTTCTCTATTTTTTTCTGCTGCAGCTCTATCTCAAGCAAGGCACCTTGCTTGTCGGCCTCCGCATTTTTCTTTTTTCCCTTTTGGACGTTCACAGCCGTATGATAATCGGACTCTGCCTTTTTCAGCTCCAGTTCAGTTTTGGCATAAGCAGTTTTCGCTTCATCAACGCCGGCTTTGGATTCAGCTCCCATATCGAACAAAGCTTTAGAATCCTCATATTTTTGCCTGGCGTTCTTCACATTGATTTTTGCCGTCTCCACAGCAGTTTCAAACGCAGCTGCTGTTTCATCCGGAATATTTGCTTCCAGCTTTTGAAGATTTAACTTTTTCTGCCGAAGGGCTATTCTTTCGATATCCAACTGCTGCTCTATGTCAGAGGTATCCAGTGACATGAGCTGCTGACCCTTTTTTACCCTGTCACCCACATTTACCATAACCTCCAGCACCTTCATCTGACTTTGGGCATATGTATCGGTTATGTGTTTGGCTCTGACCCTCCCGGTCCCAGTAGTCTCCTTTACCAGCTGCCCGCTTCCAGGTTTCTCTACTATCACTCTCGGTGACAAAAAATTATTCAAGGTATTTGATAAAAAAGTCAGCAGCAGCATTATTATAAGAAATGTTATCAGCCCCCTGGCTGCCACTCTCTTTTTTCCCGTTGAAAAGCTTACCTCGCCCTGCAAAAGCATACCTCCCTGTTAAATGTTTTTTCTGCCTGTTTTACCTGGTCAGGCAGCACCCTATCCCTTGATTCCGCTCAATTGAATTCCCTGTACCAGATATTCCTCACCAAAAAGGAAAACCAGGAGCATGGGCGCCATATATATTACCGATGCTGCAAAAGCTATACCTCTCTCTCCGGCATTTATTTCGGACAGAAAGACCGAAAGCGGCCATGCCGAGGCATCCTGAAGAAATATCAGCGGCTGTTCCACCATATTCCAGTTATCAATAAAAACCAATATTATTAAAGCAGCTATTCCGGTTTTGGACATGGGCAGTATTATCTTCGAATAAACCGTCCAATGCCCGGCGCCCTCTACCCTGGCAGCCTCAGCATATGCATCCGGGATATACACCATAAACTGCCTTAGCAGGAATACCCCAAAAGTGCTGAAAATACCCGGCAGAATTATTGAGAGTATATTGTTGGTCAATCCCAGCTTGCCTGCAATAATATAGTTGGGAACCAATGTGACCTGAAACGGCATCAGCATTACAACAATATACATATAAAAAATTTTTTCCCGTCCGGGGAAATCAATTTTGGAAAAAGCATAGGCAGCCATGGAAGCTACAAAAAATTGCCCCAGAACAATTGGGACCACTAATTTAACCGAATTCCAGAACATGATAAGAAACATGGTTTTCTTGATCAGGACGTTATAATACTGTTTTACGGTTATCATTCCGGGTATCAGCTTCAGCCTTGCATATTTGACTTCTCCACTTTCTGAGACACCGGCAGAGTTAACCATACTGTAGTTTTGATGGATTTCAGCTTCACTCATAAATGAATTGGTTACTGTTAAAACCAGCGGTGCAATAAAAAGCAATGCCAGCAGGTATAAAAAACCGCTTGTCGCAATTATTCCGATTTTGTGTTTCAAGGTTGGTTCCTCCTAATTCAGACTGCCGCTTATTTTGCGTTCAACAGTAAACAGCAGCAGTATAACCAGCCAAATAAGCAAGGCTGTTAAAAACGCTGCGGCAGTGAGTTTCTGGTAGTCCAAAGACAGGAATATGTTATTCATATAGTGCTGAAGCATATAAATACCATCCTGGGGATACGGACCTGCAATCAGATAGGTTTCACGAAAAACCTTAAAGCTGTTTATGATAGACATAATAAATACAAAAAATGCAGCAGGGGTGAGATATGGAACTGTAATTCCGGTAAACTTGGTCCAAACTCCGGCCCCATCCATGTCTGCCGCTTCGTAATACTCCCTGGGTATATTCTGAAGACTTGCCAGAAAAATTACCATATTATATCCGCAGTTTTTCCATTGATATACAATTATTACTACTGTTCTGGCCCAGCCGGTTTTCATCCAGTCCTGTCCCGACGCACCTGCAAACTGGAGAATTCCGTTTATGGAGCCCCTCATGTCAAACATGATCTGCCAAACCAGAACTATGGATGCAACAGGGACGGCGAGAGGCACGATAAAGGCCGTTCTCAGCAGGTTCTTACCCAATATGTCTCTGTTTAGCAAAACTGCCAGCAATAATGAAAAAACTACATTCAACGGAACGCAAATACCTGAGAACACGAGAGTATTGGAGGCTGCCTTAAGGAAAACCGGGTTTTGCAATAGATTTATATAATTTCCCAAACCCACGAAATTTGCTGAAACCGGATTATCAACAAGAGAATAGTAGGATCCTGCTATGAAAGGTATGAGGAAAAAAACTGAAAATCCCAGCATGCTAGGTGCCATAAAGCATATGGCAGCTGCATAATTGCGGGTCTTGAAACTGTTAACGGACATATACCTTATACACTCCTTTTCCAATGTAAGCACATCATGTATCTATGTGTATCATTGTACATAATAAGGTATAAAGATAAGATAAAGAATCAGATATTATTTCCCAACTGGAAGTGATATGTAGAAAGTGCTGCCCTTACCCTCTTTGCTGTCTACCCACACCTTTCCTCCGCAGATGTCAACAATATGGTTCACCATGGCAAGACCCAGCCCATATCCCCGCTCCCAGTCGGCAGAGGTGCTGAAATAAGGTTCCCATATCCGCTCACGTTTATCTCCCGGAATACCCTTTCCCGAATCGGAAACGGCAACTGTTACAGCTTCGCTATCCTGCTTTATCAGGATTATTATAGGGCTTTCACTGTCCGAATGCTTTATTGCATTGTCAACCAGATTTGCTATAACCCTTTGAAACCAGATCTCCTTGCCCCTCACCGGAAGAACTCCGTCTTCTGGTATTTCCAGAATAATTTTCCTGTCTGCAGCCTGGTATTCATCCACTACTTCAGCAGCAGCCAATGCAATGTCCACGAGCTCATTACAGTCTTTTTTATTTGTGGCCGATATGGCTAAAATATCGTTTATTGATTTTGTTATCCTGTTGGCCTGCTTTATGGCAAAATTGACTGTGTCCTTACAGTCGGTATCTCTATAATCCACTTCGAGACGGGTTTTCATCACAGCTAAAGCATTTTTCAGTTCATGTGAGGCATACGCATTGAATCTTTCCAATTCCAGAAAAGCATTTTGCAATACATCCATGGTTTTGTTGAAAGAGCTGGAAATGCCTGCTATTTCATCCTTGCTTTCAGGTATGCTGAGTCTTAAATCCAGGTTTTCCGCCGTAATTTGATGGGTAATTTCAGCCATTGAGGTGAGCGGCTTTAACAGCCATTTTGATACATGATAACCTAAAAAAAATGTGCATGCCGACAATATGATAACGGATACGGCGGAATACCTTAAAAGCCTTTTAAATATTTCAGAGGATAAGTCTCTGTTCAGCTCATCACCGGTAACAACAACTGTTATCCCCTTATCCTCTACAACACCGTTTGCGGCTCCAGGTGCGTATTGCTTGGCTACTGAAACACCCTCTGTTAAAGTATATGCCACATCCAACGGATTGTCGGGTCTGGTTTGGACTTTATAGCTTATAGTTTCAATCGATCCGGTTACAGGTTCTTTTTTCATGCTGGACTTTAATGCAACACTGAGAAACAATACCATTCCAACTCCCATGACAACCAGAATCACACTGTACACAAGGGCAATCTTTACTTTTATATCCATCCTTTTAAACATCAGGTCCACCTAATCTGTATCCCTTTCCTATAAGAGTCTCAATTATTGATTCTCCCGCATTATTTTTCAATTTCCGTCTCAGGTTGGCCAGATGCACTCTTACAACATTTGAAAACGGATCTATTTCTTCATTCCAAACGTGCTCCAGAATATCTTCCGTGGATACCACAGACGGATGCTTTGAGGCAATGAACTCTAATATGTCAAACTCTCTTGCCGTGAGAGTTATAGGCTTATCATCATATGTAACGGTACGCCTGGCCGGATTGATAATCAGCTTTCCCACGGTAAGCACAGGATTTCTGTTGCCGTAGGCCCTCCTGAGAAGTGCCTGTATCCTTGCCCGGAGTTCATCAAAGGCAAACGGCTTGGCCAGATAGTCGTCGGCCCCGCTGTCCAGTCCTTTTGTCCTGTCTGTTACGCGGTTTCTTGCAGTTAACATTATTATGGCTGAAGAACAATCATTCTCCCTGAGAAATTTACATACTTCCAAACCGTCCTTTTCCGGCAGTGTGAGATCAAGTATGATAAGATCATAATTAACTGCAATGGCCATCTGCTCTCCTGTTAAGCCGTCATTGACGGCATCGACTGCATAACCGAGAGACTTGAGGCCACGTACCAGCGCATTTGCAAGTTCCTTTTCATCTTCAATTATCAGAAGCCTCAAGCCGCCCCCTCCTTTATAATCCTTATACAAGTGATGATATAATAATATACACAGGGATGTTAAGCTGCAATAAAGATATTGATTGTTTATAAAAAAGTAACAATTTTACAAATTATATTTTTACAAAATATTTTTAATATTCAATGTGATTTTTTTCAGGCATGAGGGGTTTTATATATGAACGGCTTGCCGGGACGCTGCTTGACATGGAGGTTCACGTGACGGAGCTAAAGATAATTGAACACTATAAAGATACCGTTTTCAAAATCGCATTCACTTACTGCAAAAACAAAAGCGATGCGGAAGACATTTTTCAGGAGGTATTCCTGAGGTATTTCAAAAAGAAACCCTTCTTTGAAAGTCCGGGGCATGAAAAGGCATGGTTTATACGGGTAACCATAAATTGCTGTAAAAAACTGCTTCTTTCTTCCTGGTTCAAACGAGTTCAGCCGCTGGAGGACAATCTGTCCTTTGACTGCCCGGAGGAAAGTGATTTATTTTACGCCGTAATGGAATTGCCGCTGAAATACAGGGTTGTTGTCCACCTTTTCTATTATGAGGATTACAGGATAAAGGAAATTGCCCAGATCACCTCTCAAAAGGAAACCACGGTGGCAACGCAGCTTCAAAGGGCCCGGCTGCTGCTGAAAAATAAATTATTGGAGGAGTTGCAGTATGAATAAATCCTTGTACAAAAGTTCCTTTAAAAACATAACTGTTTCGGAGAAAATAATAGCCGAATTGGAAACAAAAGCTTCAGCTTGTATAACAACTGCTTGTCCCGGGAAAAGGAAGGTTTCCAAACTGCTCCTTCCCTTAGCGCTGCTGCTTGCAGTGTCGATAATTACTGTTTCGGCAGCACCAGCCCTGGGACTCGATACTGCCTTCAGGGGATTTTTTTCACAATTCTTCGGATCAAAAATATCGGATAAGCAGCTGGGCATTATTGAAAAGTATGGGTATGCGCCCAATAAAAGCTATAAAAGAGACGGAGTTGAACTCAGTATTGACGGAGTTATCGGGGACAGCAATAATTTATATGTCAAATACACCATATCAATGGCCAAGGGTTATGACCACTATACCCATTCGGCTGTTGCTTCGAGAAAACTATATATAGGAGATCTGAAAAAGGAACTACAGCCTGCTTCAATTGTTTCGTACTCACTTCTTGAAGATCCTGCTTCTGCAACCTTTGACTGCGCCACAATTTATACCTTTAATAAAGATCTTGACACAGAAGGTAAAAATGCCATATTCGTTATGACCTTCCCTGCCAGGTATGAATCTACAGGAATAGACCTTTATAAAATATGTTCAAAATACCCGGAGGCCGGTGTAGACACAAAGGATAAATATAATGTCCCCGACAGCAGGCTGGGTATTCCCTTAAAAACCCAATACGGCAAGCTGCTTCTGGAATCGGTTGCGTATTCCGGAGACAATCTGGTCCTTGCAGTTGATACCTCAGATTATTATAAAATTCCGGCTATCTACCTCCGGAATAAAAAAACGGGAAAAATTTATACCCGCGATGACATTTTTACTTCCGTCAACCGTCACAACCTTGAAATCTACCCCTTTAATGTAGGGGATGAAAACCTGAAGGAGCTGAATGTAGTTATGCCGGAGGAGGAATATTTCAGCTTTCCCTTGCAGTACACCGCTAAAACCAGAATATATGATTTGTCCCGAAAAAATATTATAATCAAGAATACAAGGCTGGACAAAATAAAACTTTCTCCCATTACAATTACATTCTCAGGGACTGTACCTGCAGGCCACCTCCCGGATTTCTCCTCCGATGACTTCTCCATAAGAATGAAAGATAAAACTGTTTTTGAGAGCATCAAATTGAGGGAAGGCAGAAGCGGATATGAAAGTGGTAATTTCACAATGAGTCTTCAATTTGAAGCCCCTCTGGAAATTGAAGCTGCTGATGCCTTGCGTATAAAAACCGCAAATGAAGATGAAATAATAGAAATACCTCTCAATCAAAGTTATTCTCTCCGATAAAATTGTATGTAATAAGCCTCTTCCGATTGGCTGTTCAATAATTCGGGATACTTATATTTGTCTTCGGTATTGAAGTGGATTCATAAAAAAAAATAAACTGTGAGTAAAATTACAGTTTATTTTTTGCTTACAAATTGTCAATTATCGGACACAAGGCGTTTTTCACCCGTTATTTCCTGGATTGGCTTGATATCCTGAGTAACCTCCAGCGTTCCAAGGAATTCACCCTTGTCGTTTCTTACAGCGAAGTACCTGATGTACACATACTTACTTCCCATTTTTATCCAAAAGTCTTCATGATCCTTCTTTCCCGATTTCAATTCCTCAACGATACCTTCCACTATATGAACGCTTGCAGGCGGATGGCAGTTCTTTACCTCTCTTCCGATGATTGTCTTGGGCCTTGCGAATATCCGCTCCTTCCCCTGGGTAAAGTATTTCACATATCCGTCCTTATCCACAAAGGTTACATCTATTGGCAAGGTGTTCAGCATTGCATTTATCTCTTCGGGCAATAGTATTCCTGCGTCAAATTTTACATATCCGCCATGTACCGGCTCTTCCCCTTCACTTTTTGCCTTCTGCTCCACATTGACCTGCACCGGCTGCCATTTGGGGCTGGGCTCTATCATGCAATAGCCTATCTCGGCACTGGCCTCCTGTATTTTCAGCCATTCATCCTCGGCCAGTGTGTCAAGCAGCATTGGAAAAAGTATATTTTCCTCTTTAAAAATCATTTCAATAATCCTGTTGCAAACCTCTTCTGCTGTTTGTATAAATTCAGTCCTGTTGCCTTCCCCCTGTGCCAGAGCCTTTAGTATGCCCTTTACAGCAGCCCTTATTTCATCGTCCACGCCCCACATAACCTTTGGAGGAGCAGTTATCCCATACTTCTCCATGAACGGGAACAGCAGATTTTCCTTTCTGGAATAATGCCTGTCAAGCTCCCACAGCTTATTAAAATCCTCGGTCAGAAGCTTTAAGCTCTGGTCACCGCCGGATTTGCCGTAATCCTCAAGATGCTTCTTTATCCTGTCATTAACCAATGTTTCAAGCTTTCTGTTCTCCAGCTTGAATACATGTACCGGATGTCCCGGGATATCCTCGGGCTTGTCGGGCCGGTGTATTTCTTCGATGGAGCCTTTAAAAACTGCCGCATGTACGTCGCACAGGTTTTGTATCTCCTGCACCGGCATTCCCTCCATTATAAGCGCCTGCTCCATTTCGGATATCTCTGTCGGAGAAATCCCCTCAATAAGCTCCTCAAATCTGGCTTTAACCTCATCAACAGACTTGCCGTTGTGGAGCTCCAAAATTATTTCCTTCAGGACCTTTTGCCTGTATTCGCGATTATTTATAAACTCACTCATAAAAAACCTCCTATTCCTTTATTCTGAATCCCTTGCTTTCCAATTCCCTTTTAATTCTTCCCAAATCCACGCCCTTCATAACCGCGCCTTTGGGTATGGTCATGAATCTTCCTGCCGTATTCAGCATGGCGGGGTTGGTTATCTGGTCGAAACCAAGCCCCCGGAGAAGCTCCACCACCTCGGGATAATCCCGGCACAGGTCATGTACAGATTTGTTCAGGTCTATTACTTTTTCCATAGTCAACCTCCTTCTTCAAGCCGGCCTTGAAGCAGCTTAAAACTTATTATTCGTATCTTCTGATAAGAATATTGTTTTCAAGGTGTATATGCCGGAAAAGGTCGCCCTCAAGCTCCTGGAGCATGGAATAGGCCATTTCAAAAGTCCGGCAGCCGTCTTTGGGCACATTGTAATCTCCCGTCAGCTTCCTCAGCTCCTTTAGAATATCTCCGGCACCCTCATGCTCCTCCTCGGTTTCCACCAAAACTGCCCTTATCTCCAGGGCGAGTTCATCGGAAGGCTCAGCTTGGTACTTATTTATCAGGGGGAACAGCAATTCCTCCTCTTTTATCAAGTGCTGCTCCAGCTCGGTTCTGAGGCTGTTAAAAAGCTTGTGCACCCTGAAAAGTTCCCGGTGGTTTGCTCCGTGCGCTCTCAGTATCTTTGAGGTAAGTTCTCCTATTTCGGGCAGCGACTTCTGCAGGTATGCATGATGGGTAGCCACGATATATTCTATAAGCTTACCTGATTTCATTTCCCGGAAATCTACTCTTTTAATAAGCTCCCTGGTATCATGCCGTGCCTCTTCAAGCTTCTGCAGCACCTCGGCCCGGTCCAGCTTCTGCTCCTCTATGGCCGCGGACAGGGGCCTGTTCCCTCCGCAGCAGAAATCAATATTATACCTTCTGAATACTTCGCTTGCTTCCGGAAGCATTGCAACTATTTCACCGATGCTTTGATTTGTATTTATACTTGCAGTCATGGCTTGTGCCCTCCTTTTATACACTGTGTGCTATACCCGTAGCATTAATTTGAATTTACCAGTTCTGCAAAAACGCTTCCCGCCTTTTCTGCGGTGTCCATGCCCTCATCCCTGTCAAACTTCACTCTAAGAGGGAATAATTGTTCGTCAACACCTATTGTCCCTACAAGGTAATTCTGATTTACAACCTTAAATCCAGCCCCGGCAAGATAATTCTCTATATGCATAATGGCTTCACCGCTCCAGCCGTAAGATCCGAAAGCAGCGGCAAATTTCCCGTCGGCCGGGGTTCCCTTTAATGCTTTCAGCAGTTCCTCAACATTTCCCACCATATCGGCATATTTCGTAGAACTGCCTACCAGAAGTCCGTCAGACTCTTTTATTACGTTGGTCACTTCTTCTATATCAGCGTTTTTAAGATTGAAAACCGAAGTTGCTATTCCGCTGTCCTCAAGCCCTTTTGCCAATCGCTGTGCCACTTTTGCAGTGTTTCCGGTCATTGTAGAAAATACAACGGCCACTTTCTTTATGTTATTATTACCGCAATCTTTGCTCATTACATCATAAAGTCCGATAAATGAGGCAGCATCCTTACGGAGGATATATCCATGGGATGGAGCGATCATCTCTATCTCCAGATTCTTTATCTTATCCAGCATACCTCTTACATATGGTCTGTGAGGAGCCATTATCAATTTGTAATAAACCTTGAAATCTTCCAGATAGTCATTCCGGGCCAGATCATTAAACAGTTCTGCGGCGGCAATATGAGTGCTGAAAATATCACAGGGAAACAGGGTTTTGTCTTCTACAGAATAGGTAATCATTGTCTCCTCCGTATGAAGGTAGGGTGTCTCAAAGAATTTCAGGGTCTTGCCCCCTATGTCAAGACTGTCCCCATCCCCGACAATTACAAACTCTCTGTGGTGCAGCTTGAACATATCCTTGAGCAAACCGCTTGCAAGCTCGGTAGTAACAATTTTCGCCTTCTTTGCCTTTGCAGCAAGTGCAGGCAATGCACCTGCATGGTCAGGCTCTACATGATTAATAACTATATACTCTATACCTTCGGGATTTATCATTTTCACAAGCTTATCTACATATTCCCTGCCAAAGGCTATGTCTACCGTATCAATCACCGTCGGTTTTTCAGTCATAAGAAGATAGCTGTTATAGGTTGTTCCTTTTTCAAGTATGAGTCTGTGGAAAGGTACTTTTCTGTCATCAACCTTTCCGACCCAGTATACTCTATCATTTATTTGTACGCTCATAATATCAATTCCTCCTGTTCTG
>JAEVZU010000294.1 GCA_023392075.1 Bacillota bacterium
ACATAATTTCAAGTTTTTTACTCTAATTGCCGAAGTCAAATAATAATAACATAAACAAAATTCACTCTCTACGCCTTAATACTACCATATTTCTCTATATTATAAAATAATAATATAAATAATAAAAATTAAATTTATTGCCCAAATATTAATAATTATATACTTTTTTTCACATACATATTTTAAGTATATACCCATAAATTAAAATTTTAAACTGAACCTACCAATTTTTTTGATAGATTCAGTTTAAATAATTTTTATCCGGCTTTACTTTTTCCGATTGGAGCTGCTGACTTTTCGTCAATATTCTTCAGCATCCACTCAATAAATATGCCGTATCCCCTTGTAGGGTCATTTACAAGTACGTGAGTCACTGCACCAATCAACTTGCCATTCTGTATTATAGGGCTTCCTGACATACCTTGCACTATCCCGCCTGTGGAATTCAGCAGTTTTTTATCGGTAACCCTGATTACCATTCCTTTCGGTCCGCTGAAGGACTGTCTTGCAACCTTTTCAATATAAATGCTGAATTCCTGAATTTCATTTCCTTCAATATTTGACAGTATTGTAGCCGGCCCCACCTTTACCTGACCTCTTATACCTATGGGATACAGCCGCTGGTCAAAAATTCTTTTATGCTCATAGACCTTGCCGTAAATACCGCATTCGTCATTTTTATAAATATTCCCCATGGGCGGTTTATTTTCCATAAATATACCCTTTAACTCCCCCGGTGTTCCCTGTTCACCTTTTTTTACCGCTATTATATTTGATTCCAGCACTTCACCGCTGTTTACCGGCATCAGCAGGCCTGTGTCTATATCAGTGATACCATGACCCAGAGCACCAAAACTTCCTGTTTGGGGATCATAAAAAGTCAGGGTGCCAATACCTGCAGTGCTGTCCCTTACCCATAATCCGATATGATATTTTCTGTCATTAACCCCTTCGATAGGATAAATTGCAGTAGAATAAACCGTGTTGTCACGTTTATACTTGATCTCCAATTTACTGCCTTTGCTGTTGTCGATTTGCTTTATCATATCCCGGATATCGGTGAGTTTTTTATTATTTATTTCATAGATAATATCTCCTGCCTTGATACCTCCATCTTTTGCCGGTGCCAATCTCATACCGTTTGCTGTATCAACTTCACTTACTCCTATAACCAGTATTCCGTCCATTCTGATTTTAACCCCCACCGTGTTGCCACAGGCGGCTAACTTCTTACTTGGAATAATATCAACCTGCATTGTTTTTAGAGGAATAACACCAAAAGCTTTAAAATTAAGCTTTACCGTTCCTTTCTTCTGGGTTTTGAAAGCCAGAGGTGATATCAGCTCTAAATAATTTCCGTTTGCTTTAATACTGCTGTTATTAAGTTTTAGTACTTCATTATTATCAGCTTTTATATTTACAAAATAGAGGCTTTTGAAATTGTAAATATATTCCTCTCCTTCTAAAAGCGTCAATCTTTCAGGTATAACAGAAAATGCCTGCAGATAACTTAGTGTAACAACACAAAAGCAGACAAATAATAATACAAACAGCTTTTTTTTATTGGATTTTAAATAGTGCATTTAATCACGCTCCCGATAAATAAAATACCATTTTCTGGCTGCTTGCTTTTGACTCCCCATATTATTCCAATGAGAACAAAGTCACGCAATTTTGTCTTAGCGTGACCTTGCAATCATAATCATAAGTTAACCTTTATAGATTTTTATTATTCAAGTAAAATAAAACATGGCAGGTAATTAAAACTCAAAATGACCCAAATTCATGCTTGTGAATTTTTAAAATACAAAATATGATAAATAAAATTGCTAAGAATCCCTTTTCAGAAAAAATATAAATTCGGATTTAATATTTAGAGAATTATATCCGGACAAGAACTTTACCTGTAGGCATTTCAATATTCATTTTTAGTATAAAAATCCCAGTAAAATAAAAAAAATCAGCCATATAAACAGCTGATTTTTTATTTTATATCAATTAAAACTAACTCTTCTTTTTAAACAGATCCGCAGCCTCAATAAGCTCCTCGGAATGCTTCAAGGCCAAAGCAGTAATATCGGATCCACCGATTATCCTTGCAATTTCCTCAACTCTTCCTTTACGATCAAGTTTTCGTACGGTAGTGTAAGTATTTTCACCGTCGGAATTTTTTTCTATGTACAGGTGATTATCCGCCATACAGGCCAATTGTGACAAATGCGTAACGCATAGAACCTGGTATGTTTTTGATATGTAGGACAGCTTTTCGCCGACTTTTTGTGCAGCCTTGCCGCTGATTCCGGTGTCTATTTCGTCAAATATCAAAGTCGGGATGGCATCCACATTTGCCAGTATGGTCTTTATAGCCAGCATTATCCTGGACATCTCACCGCCGGAAGCAATCCTGCTCAGTGGTTTCAACGGTTCTCCGGCATTGCTTGAAATAAGAAATTCAACTGAATTCAATCCATTTTTTGAAAAATATTTTTCCTCTTTAATAAATGAAAGCTCCACCTTGAAGCTGGAATTTTTCATCTCGAGATTTTCAAGTTCTGCAGTAATATTTTTTTCAAGTATAACCGCGGCTTTTTCCCTTTCAGCATTTAATTTTTCAGCACTGACATACAGTTTTTGAGATAATAAAACCAGCTGCTTATTCAGTTCTTCCACAAGACTTTCACTTTGAAGCAGCTCTTCATACTCCTTTTGGGACTTGTCGAGAAAGTCTGTTACATCCTCAAGTGTTGAGCCGTACTTTCTCTTTAATCTTGTTATAATATCAAGTCTTTCATCAATACTCAGCAATTCATCCGGGTTATACTCCGCTGCTTCGCGTCTGTTTCGAAGCTCCTCGCAAATGTCTTCAAGCTGATAAATTACAGATTCCAATTTTTCAGAGATTGAGTTCAATCCGGGGTCATATTTCACTGCAGACGATACTTCCTGTAATGCCTTGTTTGAATCATACAGAACCGACTTTCCGGTATTGCTTCCTTCATTTAAAAGCTCATATGCCCTGACAATGGAATTCATTATCTTTTCAGAGTTAGCCAAAACCTGACGTTTTGCAGTCAGAGTATCGTCTTCGCCTTTTTTCAGTCTGGCATTTTTAATCTCATCAATCTGAAAATTAAGCATGTCCATTCGGCGGGCCATTTCGCCCTTGTCCCCTGCAAATGAATGAAGTTTTGATTTTATATTTTTATACTGTGCAAATAATTCCAGATATTCTGCTTTGATTTGTTCAATTGCTTTACCGCCGAAGGCATCCAGCAAATCAATATGCGTTTCGGTTTTCAACAGTGATTGATTGTCGTGCTGACCGTGAATATCCAGAAGGAGTTCACCTATCTGCTTCAGCATTGAAACATTAACCAGCCTTCCATTTATTCTGCAGGTATTTTTCCCGGACAAACTAATTTCCCTGGATAAAATAATGTTTCCGTCATCTCTGTCAATTCCGGTTTCCTCAAGTATTCTGTCTATCCCGGTATTTTTATATTGAAATACTGCTTCTATAATAGCCCTGTCTTTTCCTGATCTTATCAGATCTTTTGATACTCTTTCTCCAAGAACAGCATTTATGGAATCAATCAGTATTGATTTGCCTGCACCGGTTTCACCTGTTAAAACATTCAGCCCCTGCCCTATCTCAAGGTTTAACTTGTCGATAAGTGCTATATTTTGAATGTCAAGCTGTGTCAGCATATTAACCTCCTGAGCCGCAGTAGCAGCCACAAAACTGTATGAAATCTCTCCACTCCTTATCCGCTATAAGGCGGATAAAGGAGGTTAATTGGCCATGTGCGTGATAAATTCACGCACACTTAATACTACTTGCTTATCATTTTATTAAATTTATTAACAATATCTTCAGCAATTTTCTCTGCCCTGCAAACCATTAGAAGAGTGTCATCCCCTGCTATTGTACCCAGTATTTCCTGCCACTTTAAAGAGTCAATGGCAGAACCCGCCGCCTGAGCCATTCCTGAAAGGGTCTTGACTACAACGATATTATTTGCATAGTCACTGGACACATAGGCTTCTGTAAGGATTGTTATAAGACGGTTTGATACCTGGTTCTCAGTCTGGGAAAAGGTTGCATATTTATATCTGCCGTCTGATGACATAACCTTTATCAGTCTCAAATCCTTAATATCCCTCGAAACAGTTGCCTGAGTGACATCCATCCCCTGTTCCTTAAGTTTGTCCGCAAGTTCCTCCTGCGTTTCAATCAAATTGTTTTCAATTATCTCCAAAATCTTGGCATGTCTGTTGTATTTCATATTATTCCTCTTTCCTGTCATAGATTTTGTTTCTTAAGACTGTAAAAAAATTTTTTGAGTGAATTTTTAATATTTTTAACTTTGAAGCAGCCTTTTCAATCTCTATATAATCCCCGCCCGTTATTTCATAATTTTTTTGTCCGTCAACGGTTACCAGGGCCTTATGCTCAAAGCCGTCCGATACCGAAACCTTTACCCTTCTTTCATCAGAGGCCACAAAAGACCTTGAATACAGCATGTGCGGACAGATAGGAGTTACTATTATAAGCTTTGACGTAGGTTCGGCTATCGGTCCGCCGGCCGACATGGAATAGGCTGTTGAACCTGTTGGTGTAGCAACTACTATGCCGTCGCCGGGAAACATATCAAAAAAATTATCATCGATATAGGTACTCAAATGCAATATCCGCAGTATACCGGCCCGTGATATGGAAACATCATTAATTGCCACATCCTCTGCGAATAGCTTTCCGTCTTTATATATCCTGGATGAAAGCATCATTCTCTCCTCAATTGTATAATTATTTTGAAAGATACTTTCTACAGCCTTATCGATTTCACCTTTCTCTATATCCGTCAAAAAACCCAAAGATCCAAGATTTATACCTAAAATAGGGAGATTATATAAATAAGCAGTTCTGGCAGTCTTTAAAAAAGTCCCGTCACCGCCAAGACATATAATAAGCTCACACTTGCTGCAAATTTCCTCAACTTCGTTGTCAAGCCCTTCCATACCTTTTGTTACCGATCTGGTAGGTATAACAGCCTGTCCCCCAAACTTTCTTATACTTTCGATAAGCATATTTGTATAGGCAAATCCTACGTCTTTTTCATTATTTGTAATTATTCCGATATTTTTCATATTGCCCTCCAAATGCCATCTTTATAACTACACCTTTACAGTTTAGCAAAAGCCCTCACTTTTTGCAAAGAATTGCTGCAAAATAATATAGCCGGTTATGTTGCAGTAAGCTCACTGTGTGCAGCATTAACCACTTTATCGACTATTTCCTGCAAACTCTCCGGAGACTGTTCGGTATCATTTTTTGATATATACAGCAAATATTCTATGTTGCCCTCAGGTCCTTTGATGGGTGAAAACGACAAGCATTTTACATACAGATTTTTTGAAATTACAAAATTAATAATATTATTTATTACCTCTTTATGAACTCCGCTGTCTCTGACCACCCCATGCTTTCCAACTTTTTCTCTTCCTGCCTCGAATTGAGGTTTTATCAGGCAAACCAGCTCTGCTTCATCTTTCAGCAAATCCAATACCGCAGGCATGACTTTTGTCAGTGAGATAAAGGATACATCAATTGATGCAAAATCAGAAAGAAAGCCAACATCCTCAGGTTTTACATATCGCACATTGGTTCTTTCCATACATATAACCCGCTGGTCGTTTCTGAGCTCCCAGGCCAGTTGTCCGTAACCCACATCAATGGCAACCACCTTCACAGCCCCGCTTTTCAGCATGCAATCGGTAAAACCTCCTGTTGAAGCACCGATATCCATACAGTTCTTCCCTTCAAGCCTTATATTAAATTCACTTATTGCCTTGGCCAACTTCAAGCCTCCCCTGCTTACAAAGGGATTTGTGTTTTCCTTTATCTCTATCCGGCATTCAACCGGTACTTTTGTTCCTGGCTTGTCTTCTCGCTGACCGTCTATCCAAACTACTCCTGCCATTATTGCACTTTTACTTTTTTCGCGGCTTTCAAACAAGCCCCTGTTCACCAGTAATATATCGAGTCTTTCCTTTTCCACTTTAACCTCCATAGCGGCCACAAAATAGTTATGAAATTTGTTCGTAAGGCTGATAATATTAATTTTGTTACTGTCAGCCCTGTATAATTCAGAATAGATTTTTAATATGTTCTGCAAGTGCTTCTGCATCCAGGTCAAGCATTTTCAGTAATTCAGCTCTTGACCCGTGAGGTATGAATTCATCTGGAAGCCCCAATATATTGATATTTTTATTAAACCCTTTACTGTTTAATAATTCCAGCACTCTAATTCCAAAACCCCCGGTTCTGCTATTATCTTCCAAAGTAATTATATGATCAAATTGATCAGCAACTTTCAATATCAAGGCTTCATCAAGCGGCTTTATGAACCTGGCACTTACAACCTGTATATTAATATCAAACTGCATAAGTATTTCAGCCGTTTGAAGCGCTGTATCAACCATACTTCCGGCAGCAAGTATACAAACTTTTTCACCTTTTTTTACAATGGCAGATTTACCTGCTTCAAGGGGAATTCTTTGTCCCAGGCATTCTTTGCCTCTGCCTCTTGGGTACCTGATGGCAATTGGGCCATTCTGACCGTTTACAGCATAGTCAAGCATCTGCCTCAGTTCATAATAATCAGCTGGAGCCATCACTGTCAGGTTTGGTATATGACTCAGATATGACAGATCAAATACTCCCTGATGGGTTTCACCATCCTCCCCGACTATCCCGGCCCTGTCTACGGCAAAAATCACATGCAAATTTTGAGTTGCAACATCGTGAATAATCTGGTCATAGGCTCTCTGCAAAAAGGAAGAATATATGGCCACAACAGGAATCAAGCCTTTTACTGCCATTCCTGCCGCAGATGTTACTGCATGCTGTTCAGCTATTCCCACATCAAAGAATCTGCCTTGAAACTCGTTACTGAAACGGAATAAACCTGTACCTTTTGCCATAGCGGCAGAGATAGCCACAATCCTCTCGTCTGAAGCTGCAAGTGTACACATTGCATCCCCGAAAACTTCCGAGTAATCAGGAACACTGCTCCCGTGTGTTTCACCTGTCTCAACTTCAAAGGGCGCTATTCCGTGAAACCTGTCCGGACTTTCTTCGGCAAAGGAATAGCCCTTTCCCTTCTGAGTGTTGATATGCACTAAAACCGGTCCTTTAATCTTTTTAGCGGCAATTAAAGCCTTGCTTATTTCTTCAATGTTATGCCCATCAACCGGTCCATAATATTTGTAGCCCAGCTGTTCAAAAAATACCCCTGGTGTAAAAATATATTTCACAGTACCCTTTAGTTTTGAGATTACCCTTTTTGCCTTTTTACTGAATTTGGGCATCCTGTCCAGAAAATTTTCTATGTCTTCCTTTGTCTTTGTATAAAAAGGATCCGTGCGCAATTTGCTGAGATATCTGGACATCCCGCCAACATTTTGTGCTATGGACATTTCATTATCATTCAGTATGACAATAAAATTCGAGGTGTATCTGGCTGCATCATTCAGTGCCTCATATGCCATTCCACCAGTCATTGCACCGTCCCCGATTACAGCAATTACGCTGTAATTTTCCTTCATCAGATCCCGGGCTCTTGCAATACCAAGGGCAGCAGAAATTGATGTGCTGCTGTGTCCTGTATTAAAGCAGTCGTGCCGGCTTTCGCAGGTTTTTGGAAAGCCTGCCAGTCCCCCAAGTTTCCTTAAGGTATCAAATTCATCTTTTCTCCCGGTTATGATCTTATGAACATATGATTGATGTCCCACATCCCATACCACCTGATCGGAATCGGTCTGAAAAATTTTGTGTATAGCCAGGGTCAACTCAACTACACCAAGGTTTGAAGCCAGATGTCCTCCTGTTTTTGAAACCTTATATATAAGAAAATCCCTGATCTCTCCAGCAAGTGCAGATAGTTCTTCATTATTTAATTTTTTTATATCATCAGGAGAGTTTATATCTTCTAAATACCCCACGAGTTAATCTCCTTTGTTTTCTGTCGTTTTTTTCTTTTTATCGTTTTTATTCTTTTTATTATCCCATCTATTCTTAGTTTTAACAAATTTAAAACGTCCAAACAAAAAGTTTGTGACGATAGCAACTTTGTAGATTATGTAATTGCTGTTTTGAAGAGCAACAGATTTCCCCAACGCCTTTCCGCCCACAGTAAGTGATGCAACCATGGCAGTTATGGATAACCCGAATATACTGTTCTCAACCTGGCTTCCTTCTCCAGAAAATTTGTACACGATATAGGCTGCAGCAGTACCGCTGATAACACTGCAGATATCACCGACAACATCATTACAGAAATTCGAAACCTTGTCTGCATTTCTTATTAACCTTATAGCCTGTTTGGCACCGTAGAGCTTTCTTGAAGCCATTGAATGAAAAGGCGCTTCATCTGCTGCGGTTGCTGCAGTGCCTATAAGGTCAAACAATATACTGATTATGATTATACCAAAAACTATAAGAAAGGAAACCACTGTAGAAGCATATCTTATTGTTTCATTTGAGAAAAAAGACATGAAGATAGAAATAAAGAAAGTAATTATTGTAATAAAGAGTGTCCATACTCTTGTTTCTTTTTTTGAACCAACGGTATTAGATTTAAATTTGACTTTACGTTCATCGGCTGGATGCTTATAATTGTCTTCCACACCAATCCTCCAAATATATAACGACGCTAAACTGCATATTAACCTCCCAAGCCATTTTATGGCTTTGAGCCGCATAAGCGGGCCACAAAATGTGATGAAAATTCATATTCCTTACCTCTATAAAGCGAATAAAGGAGGTTAATTGGCCATGTGCTCTTTCAAAGTATTGGTAAAAACTTTGAATACTTCACACGGCAATAAATTCACAGGTTAGTTTTGAAGACAAAGGCAAGCGAAGTCTTTCGAGCTAACCGCCGTTATTAACTGACTTATAAAAACCGGGTGGCAATTTATTGAGTAAATTTTGCGGCTTAGGTCAGGCAGGATTTCCCTGATACGTACTGGAATGTCGCCAAACCAGAGGTTTCCCTTTAACCGCATCACCATCGCGTTACCGCATATGGGGCCTGATTACCACTTAGTCCACACTTTAATCCCCAACAAATTACATTTCGAACAGTCTAGGGGTTTTCCCCAACAGTCAAGATGATTCCTAGCCTCTTTTGCAAAAAAGGTTTCAAACAGCAATAATGCCCATATATCGGCCAATACATCAGGCATCCGATCCATTATCCACCAAATTTCACTCAAGGCAGGCTACTCTGTTCACAGCATTATAAATACCGCATAACAGGTTTAATCCCTAGTCGTAGTCGAGGTGGTAAGTACAGGTAAACTATATATAGCTTCTGAGCCTAACTTTTCAACCACAAGAAAGGGTCTCCACGGAAAAGGGGTCAACGCCCGCATGCCATTGCAGATCGCCCCTAAGCCTTAACTCCCAGCATCAGCCCACCACTGGGCGTAACAAGCCGACACAAGGAACTTCATCGATGTGCCCTTTAACGGATTTTTAGGCCCGTCTTCAGAATCATGAGTACTGACTAGAATACTGCGCCACCCTGTTTTTGTATCAATAAATTAAATAACTTAACAAAAGCGCAAAATTCACTGATTTTAAAATCCCGACGGCATAACACAATGCCATCGAGAACACATTATAACATAGAATACATTAAATTACAAAGGGAATATTGATCCAAATTCAGATCTGGAACAGTAATACATAATTTAATGTGTTGTTCAAATAAGTTGATCAACTTTGCCGTTGAAAAAATATTACTGATTATACCGGTACTTCCATACTAACTTCAATCCATTTAATGACTCCTGTTACAGAGCTTAATTTGATCTTGTCACCAGGGCTGAGGCCAGCTCTCTCAAAAAGTCCGCCCTGCTGCCGAAATCCGCCAGAAAGGCTATTCCCTCACAGGTTACGTCCTGCAGCATCTGCTTTGACTTGTCCAGACCATACAGTGTCACATAAGTTGACTTGTCACACAGTGCATCACTTCCCGGCTTTTTGCCCATTTCCTCCATGCTGCCTTCCACATCCAGAATATCGTCCTTTATTTGAAAAGCCAGTCCAAGGTTTGCAGCATAGTTTGAAAGCGCAGCAAACTCTTTCTCCCCGGCTCCGGAAATTATTGCCGCAGCTTCCACCGGTGCTTTTATCAGCGCCCCGGTCTTCAGCTTGTGCATTGTCTTCAGCTCATTATCGTCCACTCTTCTTCCTTCGCCGTTCAAATCTATAACCTGACCTCCAATCATTCCAAGAGAGCCGGCATATTGGGCAACAATCTCCATAGCCTTCAGCTTTGCCATGCTGTTGCCGGTCAGAGCATCCTTGATCATGGTCTCAAATGCCAGATTTAATAATGCGTCGCCTGCAAGAATGGCCATTGCCTCCCCAAAAACCTTATGATTTGTAAGTTTTCCTCTGCGGTAATCATCATTGTCCATGGCAGGCAGATCATCATGGATCAGAGAGTAGGTATGGATCATTTCTATGGCACAGGCAAAAGCAATAACCTCTCCGGGCTCTCTTTCAAAAATCTCGGCTGTGGCAAGTGCCAGAGAAGGCCTCAATCTTTTGCCGCCTGCCATCAGGCTGTATAGCATAGCCTCCCTGAGTCTGATATAATACGGGTTTTCAATTGTAATACTGTTTGCCAGGCTTTCTTCAACAATTGCAGAATAAAATACTTGTTTTTCCGTAAAGATCATAGTTCAAAATCCTTTTCAATTAAATTCCCCTCTTCATCCTGAAGGAGAATTGATATTTTCTTCTCGGCCTCATCCAGTTTTGCGGCACAATACCTGGATAATTCAATTCCCTGCTGGAAATTGGTTATTGATTCCTCCAGAGATATATCACCCTTTTCAAGCTTTGATACTATTTGCTCCAACTGGGAAATGGCTTCTTCAAAGCTTTTATCCTCTTGTATATTTAAATTCTGTTTCATGTATTTCCTCCTTTGCCAATTTATTTCCTGTCGGCAGATACTACACTGCAGTTGACTTTTCCATCCTTCAGGCCCACTTCAAGCATATCCCCGGGCTTAACCTGCTCCAGTTTGCTGACTATGGTCCCATCGGCATTTCTGACCACGCTATAGCCTCTTTCCATAATTTTCAACGGACTCAGAGCATCCAGTTTGCCTGCCAGTAAGGCAAATTGAGCTTTTTTGTCTTTGATGAGCATTTGATTATTTCTGAATAAATGTTTTACATCGTTGTCCAGTTTCAATCTGTATTGATTTAACCTGTCATAGGGCTGGCGGAAAACCGGACGCGTTTTTATTTTCTGCAGCTGAGTTTCACATATATTGAGTTTTTTCACCAGCGCACTTTTCATTCTTACGTTATAGTTTTGCAGCTTATATTTCAATACCTCTACGTCGGGAACAGCAAGTTCTGCAGCAGCCGACGGTGTCGGAGCCCGCATATCCGAAACGAAATCGCATATGGTAAAATCCGTTTCGTGGCCGACGGCAGATATCACCGGAATTTTGGAGGCATATACGCTCCTTGCCACTATTTCCTCATTGAATGCCCACAGCTCCTCCAGAGAGCCGCCGCCCCTGGCAACTATTATAACATCCACCTGGCCCAACTGGTTGAGCTTTTGGATTGCAGCCGCAATCTGGCCGGCGGCCTGCACTCCCTGCACTGCTACCGGATACAGCACCAGCTTCATTTTGCCGTGCCTTCTGTATGTCACATTGATAATATCTCTTATAACAGCTCCGGTTGAGGAAGTGACCACACCGATACTCCTGGGCAGCATCGGCAGTTTCTTTTTTATATCGGTATCAAACAGTCCTTCAACCTGCAGTTTATTCTTAAGCTGTTCAAAAGCAAGGTGCAGCGCACCCAGGCCGTCGGGCTGCATGTCACCGGCATAAAGCTGATACTGCCCGTCCCTCTCGAAAACTGAAATGTATCCCGATACGATTACCTTGTTCCCGTTTTGAGGCATGAACTTAAGCTGGTTTGCCTGAGTCTTGAACATAACACATTTGAGGATACTGTTCTCATCCTTTATAGTAAAGTACATGTGTCCGGTATAATGATGCTTGAAATTGGATATTTCACCCCTTATGGATAACCCGGACAGTATTCCGTCACTTGAAACAAGCTGCTTTATATAGTTGTTTATATCTGAAACAGAAAAAACCCTGTTCAATTTATACCCCCTCTCTGCGCCGAAAAAACTGCTTCAGCCAAATCAAAAAAAATAAATATTCCCTTTCAATAAAAAAAGATAATGCAGAGAAACTCACATTACCGGTTTTATAACGCATATGTCCAATAGAAATTTTTCGGCTGTAGAAAAATTTTCTTACCTTGAGGCGCGTTTCACCGAGGCAAAAGTATCCTGAAGAAACCCATATACATCTATCGCCTCGCTGTAAGACATGCTATTTATCTGAGGTATCTGCATCTGCAGACTCTGAAGTTACTGTTTTGTCAGCAGGTTCTGAATTTTCAGGCGTCCTGTTCTCCGAATCACTTTTTGTTACCTTTGCAAGCAGTCCGTTTACAAAAGCACCGGCGTCTTCATTACTGTATTTTTTAGCAAGTTCAACTGCCTCGTTTACTGAAACACTGAAAGGAATATCCTCACGATATAAAATTTCATAAATTCCTATTCGCAGTATGGACAGGTCAATTTTTGACAGTCTGCTGATTTTCCAGCCCATAGCATATTTTTCTATAACTCTGTCAAGCAAAGCCACTCTTTCACTAACTCCATCAATAATGCCCCGTATATATTTTCTATCGCTTTCGGTTAAATTCTCGTCATGAAGTGCGGTATCAATCTGTTCGTCCCTGTCACTTTTCTGAATTTCAAGCTGATACAGCAGTTTCATCGCAGCTTCCCTTGATGCACGGCGTCCCATTAATAATTCCTCCTATGTATAATCAATTGGCATTTTTTTATTTTCAAACTACAAATTACCGAAGTCAATTACGGTTCAAAGCCTTCGCCTTCCAGTCGAATTATGCTTTCAAGCAGATAGTAATTGACTTTTAATCAGCAAATAATTATTCCTGCTGCTGAAGAAACTCACATATCATTTTCCATTTGCATTTCTCTACCGATATGTTCCGGGAGGAAGTATCCTGTCCAGAAGGTTCTTGATATAGTCTTTGTCCTGCGACAGTCTCTTTCCTATATAGAAGCCGAAAACAACACATATAACTATAAACAATGCCTTTAATACTCCAAGAAGCAACACAATAATTGCTATGGAGAGCCCGATTCCGGCTCCGATAATTTCACCTTTATGCTGTCTGTATACTTCATACAGTTTTTGCTTATCCATCATTACCTCCCATCTGCGTGTATCACACGCCAGCAACAAGTAGCAATTAAAACACTGGTGTTTTTTCTGCGCGAAATGTATGATGAATTTCTAAATGCATTTTCACGCGGCACCTCCATATGTTACTCAACTCTCGAGGACTTATAACCGGTAAAAATACTTTCTACAAGCACTTTTACAGTTTCAACCTGTACTCCGGTACATTCTTCTACCGAGGTTTTGACCTTTATCTGCATATCCTCGGAAAGCAGCGGAATGTTTATCTCGGGAAGCACTATAGCCTTCACAGTGATGCTGACGCTTTCCCCAACTTTAGTAACATATGCTTTTGAATCACGAATACCCGACAGCTTTCTTGAAGTTGCAAGTGCAATATTCTCAATAGAGTTCAAGGTAATTCTGATGTCACCATTTTTATTATACTTGATAATAGCCTTTTTATCTCCTTCCGGCTTAAAACCTGAGAGAAGAAAAGTCAAACTCAAGCAGAAAAATATCGAAGCAATAATGAACATGACTATAGATGGATTTCTGTTAGCTAATACCTCTTCATATAAATATGTATATGTGTCAGTTAATATGTCCGACCTTATCGTAACCAGCATTGCAAACATTGAAGCTATTGTAAGAAAAAATGCATAAATAGCCAACAATACACGTAATATTATGTTCATGAATTCTCCACCTCTTTTCATTTATTTTGCAAAAAGCTGCTGCATTCGTAATCTACAAGCTAATTATATTTCATACATTGTCAAAAATCAAATTCCTGCATATATATGAATTTTCTGGTTCTTTTTATATTATCCCCAGCAATAGGGCTTATATACTCTTATTTGATTCGGTTTCCTTCTTAATTTCCTTGTCGAAATTAACACCTTGAACATGAATATTTACTTCAATAACATTAAGTCCTGTCATTGACTGAACGGCATTTTTGACCTTGTCCTGTATATCCCAGGCAACCTCCGGAATTCTTGCCCCAAATTCTACAATAATATAAAGGTCTATAGCCGCCTCTTTTTCTCCAACCTCAACCTTAACACCCTTTGACAGATTCTTTCTGCCGAGTATTTCCGCTATCCCGCCTGCTATCCCGCCGCTCATTCCTGCAACCCCCGGGACATCGGTAGCAGCAATTCCTGCAATAATGGCAACTACCTCTTCAGATATTTTCACTGATCCGTAATCATCCAGAATATTATTTTCTTCTTCCATTATGCACCTCTCCATTTAACAGGTTAACATACTATAGCCATAAATTTGTATGGAATTCCGCAAACAAAGTCCAAATGCGGATTACCACAATATTATGGCTCAGTTTGGTAAAATTATATCACTTAAGTACTCATTAATCAATGAGAATAAAAACTACCCTTTGAAATGCAAAAGAAAAAGGTTATCTATGGGAATGATCAACGACTCCGCTTACTTAAAGCGGCTGTTGGTCGTTCCTTTGTAAGATAACCCCAATGATATTGTTGAATTAATATTTTTTTAATTAAAAATACTTCTTTATAACAACTTTTTCCATAGGAATATTGGCCTGTCTGGTAACTATATCAACTATCTGGGCAGTCTGCTGCTTGGATATAGCCGGTGCTTTTACAACTATATCTACACTTCCGTCATCACCAAACAATGCAACAACATCACTGAAGCCCTTACCCTTTATCAGGTTTTCAATATTTAATTCCTTTTGTGAAGTCTCAACTATCTTCATCATTTTAGCCTGGGCTTCAGCTTTTGCCTCCTTGGTAGCACTCTGATCGTCAGTTATGCTCTTCATGATTTCTATATCTTTGCCTCTGACAACATCTCTGTCCATTTTTGTCTGGGCAAAGTAATTATTTGCCTCCTTTGAAGCAGTTACTGTCTTCTCTGAATCCTCAACCAATGCGGTTCCCTCTCCGGTTACATCCTGATTATCAACATATACAGCATCGCCGATCTGGGCAGAGTCTTCCTCACTGAACTGTGAGCTCTTGTTGTAGCTGTACTGTAGATACCCAGCAATAACTAGCATCAATACAAGGGATAGTACGATAATCTGTTTTCTTTTTAAAAATTTCATCACATAGACCCTCCTAACAATCTGAATAGTTTATTACTCCTGTTGGCTTTCAGCCATAAGGATTTTTTTCGAAATGGCCGGTACGGCACCATTCACTTCTCAAGATTATGTATATTCACCGGTATCACACTTTATTTCTATTTTTTTAAAATTTAATTGTTTCTCCTTTGAAACACTTGGATCTTGTGAGCAGCCACCTCCAATAACGCTTCAGCAGCTTTTGTCAGGTTACTTCTGACTTCGGCATCTCCTGCACCGTCTGCAACAATAACCACACCTTTTACTTTCGGAAGTATTTCCTTAACAACAAAAGGCTTCTTGACCCCCTGGCTTTCTTCGTAAACTATGCTGTCTTCCCTGGTGTTATCTTTAATATCTCTTGAACCTCCCTCCTTGTCTTTTTCCTGGGTGCTGTTCTCGCTTGTGTTTACATCTACCGCAGGCACCGACTCATTTCCTGAAACAAAAGTAATCATCACATCTACCTTTCCGGCTCCCTTTATCTGCGACAGGATTGATTTGAGATTTTCCTCCGTTTCGCTTTTTGTTTCACCTTTAGTCTGGCCCATTGTTTCAGCAGCGGTAGGATCGGCAGTTTGCGGCACTTTTTGGCTTACTGCTCCCGGAGCAGTTGTAACCGCATTCTTTTTAAGTGTATCCTCAAAAAGAACACTTCCTGCTATAAGGCATATAACCCCGATTATTGCAATTATTACAGCCTTCTCTATTATTTTTTTGCTGCCGTATTTGCTTATCCTCCCTTTAATTTCCTTCACTAATTCACCAAACTTATTCATCTCGCTACCTCCCAGGATTTTAACCGGATTTACCCAGCTTAAATTTCAAGAAATCGTTACCTCTATATTTTCCTTATTTACTTCAAGAGACTTGTTTAAATTTTGTTTTACCAGCTCGGTCAGTCTCTTATCTTCAGGATCGACGAACTTAAGTCCTTCTTTCTCTTTATCTTTGTTTTTATTTAATCCGGCATTTATATCTATTTTTTCTACTGTTACAACCGGTTCTATGTTTTTCTTTCCCTCTCCTTTTTCTGACGCCTTTTTTATCTGGACTGATATTTTGGTAATTTCCCCAAACTTTTCAGAGTTGTAATCTTCATTTATTTCTACCGTTGCTTTAGATTCGGTAATACCCTCCAGCCTGTTTGCCTCTTCTTCTATACGGGCTGTCAGCTTTTTTTTGTAGATTTCGGCAATTTGTTTTGCCTGAGTCTCTTCCAGCAGCTTGCTGCTGTTTTCAACCTCTTTCTTGTCTATATAGAAGCTGTCTGATTGTACCGCTTCACTCAAATCAAAATTCCTGTTTTTTAATTGGAGAAATGGATTTATTACAGCAATCAAAAGCACGAAACCCGACACCAAAGTAATTATTTTTTTAATTTTCCCTGCCGGAACAATTATTTCGAATAAAATCAGTATTAATGATATTGTTACAATATTTATTATCCAGCCTCTCAGAAACTCAAGCATACCCTCACCTACCTTATCATTGCCGATACATTTGTTGTGCTGATTACAACTGTGATGGCAATCAGAAACATTACCGCCACAGCTGCTGTAACTCCGAGTATATATGTCAGTGATCCTGCCATATCATTGAGGCAATTTGTTATTTTCTTGTCTGAAATGGGTTCTACAAAAGCGCAGGCCAGCTTATACAAAATGATTACGGCAAGTATTTTAAGTAACGGAGCCAAACAGATAATAATTATACCTATCATAGAAATAAGCCCCGAAGCATTTTTAATTATCAAGGTACAGCCAACAACGGTATCAGCAGCATCTGCCAGGTATTTTCCCACTACCGGAACAAAAGTTCCCAGTGCATATTTGGCTGTTTTGCTGGTTACTCCGTCAACTACGGCCCCCATAGACCCCTGTATGGAGACTATTCCTATAAATACTGTCAAAATCAGGCCCAATCCCCAGGTACATATTTGTTTTATAAAGCCTGAGAGCTTTGTAAGCTGAACCTTATCAGAGATATTATTAACAATATTCAAGACCGTCACCAGAAATATCAGCGGAATAAAAAAGTTTTTGATTACTGTTGCACCAACTTCCACAAGCATAATGAGAATGGGCTGGAATACCCCCGCTGAAGTAAAGTTTCCTGCCGAAACAAGCAGGGTTATCAGGAGCGGTATTATTGCATGCATGAAGGTAACCATGCTGTCTATAATTGACATGCACATTTTCATTGCACTGCTGAAACTCACCATCAGCACTGATACAATTACAATATAGCAAACGAAAAATGCCAGTTCACCGACACTTTCTCCCAAAAATGAGTTTTGAAGGTTTTTAAGAACCGCACAAATTATTGAAAGTACAACGATCTTAAAAAGTATATCTACATTGAGAAAAACCTCCTCCAGCAGATATTTAACCACTCTTTCAAGTATTCCCATGGGGCTGAAATCCAGGTCTCCCTTTGCAGCACCGGCAATAATCTTTTCAGGGTCAAATTGTGGAAAAAGTTTCTCTGTATCGTTATTGTAATACTTTTTTATGCTTTCACTGATTGCCGTGCTGTCATTGGCCTCAAGCTGCCCGTTTATTATACTCAGGGTGTCATCAGGAGTTTCCCCTTTTTTACCGCTCTCTGCGGGGCCCTGATTCACCTGGGCGGAGGTTTTTGCCTTTGGCTGATAATTATCTTCTGCTTGTAAAGCGGCATTGATTTTTACCGGGTAAAAAAGACTGAGTAACAGCACAACAAATAGAACAGCAATTTTAAGCTTTTTCAAATTCCTTTTCCTTTGCATACATCCCCCATTTGCTGCAATGCAGCAGCATTATAAATGAACAGAACACTAAGGCATCAGTTTAACCACCAGATCCAGCAGTGATGTAATTATGGGTACCGCGAGTATTACAATTGTTACCTTACCTGCCAGCTCGATTTTTGATGCTATTGACGACTCACCCGCATCCTTGCATACCTCGGCTCCAAACTCTGCAATATATGCGATGCCTACTATTTTCAGTAAAATTGTTATGTAGGTAGCATCAATATCCGCCTTCCTGCTGAAGGTCTTTATAAAGTCAATAACCGAGGTAAGCTTGACCACTATCAGAACAAATATCAGAAGTCCGGCAACTATGCTGACCTGCATGGCTATTTCCGGTTTCTGCTGTCTGATTGTTACGGTTAAAATAACTGCTATAATGCCAATGCAAACAATTTGAAGTATATCCATATCATCTGTACCCTCATAGTTTTAACCCCTTTTGGATTTCACCAACGTAATAAAATTTGTTTACCCTCTATTGACAATGTACAATACGTTTTTGAGTGGTTAATTTGCCCTGCGGCTGCGTTGAAGCCGCTTGCAAGGCAAGGACGACGACAAAGAAAAGTGGCAAAACAGCCGGCGTGAGGCGTGTTATACATTGTCAATAGAGGGTATGACCTCATTAAAACTGGAACATTGTTTTTACAGCAGCAAAAAGTCCTGCTATTTCTTTGGATACCATCATTAAAACCACTATAATTCCGGCAAGTGTGGTCATCATGGCCTGTTCTTCCCGGCCTGACCGTTCCAATACCTGATTGAGTACCGATACCAGGATTCCTATTGCAGCTATTTTAAATATCAGATCTACATTCATATTAACCTCCTAAGCCATTTATGGCTTTGAGCCGCATAGCGGCCACAAAATGTGATGAAAATTTATTTCCTTTACCGCTATAATGCGAATAAAGGAGGTTAATTGGCCATGTGCGCTATCTTTTCCTTCAACACCGGCCTGTAAAGAAAGAACTAGAACAATATGATAGCTAATGCCAAACCGCTTAAAATTCCAAGACTTCTATACATTTTTTCATTCTTCCGTTTCATTTCTTCCGACTTGGCTTCCTGGAGCCTGAGCTGGGAGGAAACAAGCCTGATATTGTTAAGCTGCCCTTCAAGGTCGGAATTTCCAAGCATCTTGCCAAAAGTAATCAATATAGCCTTGTCCTCCCTGTTTAGTGAAAGCTTTGAAAAGTATTCATTTACCGCCTTTTCCCAGGCCATGTCTGCCGTTACTCCGCCGGTTTGCAAATTCACGGCAGCAGCTTTGAAGAGTATGGCAGCATCTACCTTTGAGGTATCATATATCCTTAAAAAGGCTTCTGTCAGCAAGTTTGACAAATAGCTTATTTCATTTTCGAACATCTGAAGCAGGGCCTGCAATTCTCTCAGGGTCCTGGGTCTCTTTGAACAATCTGCGGCAAGCAGAAAGCCTATCAAACTTGTGGCACCTATTAAAACCGCAGCTCCAATCATTTTAAGCAGCATCAGGAACACCTCCTGTAGATGGCCGACTGTTGAGAGTCAAACACCTCTTCCAGTGTTCCCGGCCCATTACTTGAACTCAGCACTATATATCTCTCAAATGTATTTGATCTGATCAGTGCCAGAAGTTCCTCCCGCATTTTCAGTTCTGAAATGTTATAACCATGGGCCGAAACAATAATTTTGACCCCGGAGTTAAGTACTTTCATTATTGCCTCCCTATCGCCCTGTGTGCCGATTTCATCCGTTACAATAATATTCGGAGACATGCTTCTCAGCAGCATTTCCATTCCCAGCGCCTTGGGACAGCCGTCCATTACGTCTGTTCTGAAACCCACATCATTTTGCGGAATTCCTTTACTGCAGGCGGCTATTTCAGATCTCTCATCTACAATTCCTATCTTCAACCCTTTAAAATCAGCACCTTCATTGCCATTGCTGAGAAATCTTGCAGCATCACGCAGTATTGTTGTTTTTCCGCTTTGAGGAGGACCTATGATAAGAGTGTTATATATGTCATTACTGCTTTTGACTATGAAACTGATAAGTTTGCTTGAGCAGCCGTGAATTTCCTTGGCTACACGTATGTTTAAACTGTTGAAATCCTTGATATTTCTTATTTGCCCTTCCTGAACTATAACCCGGCCGCTCAAGCCCACACGGTGGCCCCCTCTGAGAGTCAAATAGCCGGATCTTATCTCGTCCTGGAAGGCATATACGGAATTTTCACTCATTAATTCAAGGGATTTGATTATCTCATTTTGAGCTACAAAATATGCTTCCCTGATATTGGCAGACATTTCACCGTTTACAGTCACAAACAGGTCCTGGTTGCGGTAAAAGACCATCAACGGGTTTCCTGCTCTCATCCGTATTTCCTGAAGATTGTCCAACTTTTCAATGTCCATCTTCATTAAAATTGCCCTGATGCTTGGTATCAAATAAGGCAATATGTCACTCTGCACCCCTTTAATCATGTGTATGCATCTCCTAAATTAAGTTATTTATATATATTAGGCTTTGTCCACGTTTATGACATCTAAAAAAAATAACTCAACTTTATTTTTTTGATAAAGTTGAGTTATCAGGTTAAACATTTGATTTATATAAAATTTTCTAGCAGTATTGGAATTTATATGTTTAAACTATTAAGGTATATCATTTCAACGACACTTTATTTTTCATCATTCGCGAGGTTACGTAAAACAGAATGCAGACCATCACAATTTCAAATATATAACCCCCAAGACCGATTACAATACCTGTTGGTTCAATGCCTTTTATACTTTCCAAAATATAACCGAACATATTTTTAGATGTGAGTGAAGCACTTATGCTTTCAAAATCTATTTCAACCGAGAACGGAACAAAAATAGTAAACATTGCTTCCAGTATCTGCAAAATTATATTTGTTGCTATGAAAACCAGAAAAGCTGCTGCCGTACCTACACTGTGAAAGGCCGGCCTGTTAGCCATGGTTACTGCAAAGTATATCTGTCCCAATAAATACAGAGTCGCAATAATGATGGACGGTATGAATAAATAGATTATTTTCTCCATTCCATAGCTTTTTAATTCATCCATTACCATAGTCAGTCCATCTGTGACTCCAAGGCCATACATGCTTGTAAACACTGCCCCGGCAGTGACGCAATAGCTTAAAATCATCCAGAAAAATGCCACTATTGATTTGGAAGCCAACAGCAACCCGGGGTTAACAGGTAATGTAAACATCAGATATCCCTCATTGGAATACAGGTTTTTATGGAATCTTATAACTACAACTACAAAAGTAATTATTGAAACAGCAGCTCCCAGCAAAAGTAGAAGTACAGAAGTAGTCATTTGAAACCATCCGATATTCAATGTCTTTGCAGAAAGTACAAACCCGGCGAAAATCAGGCTGATAAGATAAAGCAGAGGAATAGTGCGTGCGGTATCTCTGAATTCATATTTTAATAATTTACTCAACATTTAAATACCTCCTCAAATAATTCCACCACGGATTTGCCATTATTTTCACGTATATTGTCTACGGTATCGTCAACCAGTATTTTTCCTTCTCCAATCATGATTGCTCTGTCGAATATTCTTTCAACATCATTAATCAAATGTGTGGAAATAAGAACTACTGCGTCCTCCGAATAGTTATTCAATATAATATCCAGCATTGCCTTTCTTGATGCCGGGTCCAACCCTCCCAGTGGTTCATCCAGAAGATATATTTTTGCTCTTCTTGACATGACCAGTATAAGCTGGACCTTTTCCTGCATACCTTTTGACATGCTTTTTATTTTTTGATCAGGATCAAGCTTAAACTTTTCTAACATTTCCACAGCCTTTTTTCTGTCGAAGTCGGAGTAAAAATCCTCAAAGAATTCCAGAGCCTCTCTCGCCTTGTAATTTTCGGACAGGTAAGTTTTTTCAGGCAGGTAGGATATTATGGATTTTGAGTATTCACCCGGTTCAAAGCCGTCAATCAGTACCTTTCCATTATAATCTTTAATAAGACCCGCTATTGTTTTTATCAAGGTAGTCTTGCCGCAGCCGTTAGGTCCCAGCAAACCCACAATAGTTCCGCTTTCAAGCGTAAGTGATATGTTATCCAATACTTTCTTTGAACCGTATTTCTTTTCCACCGAATTTATTTCAATTATTTTGCCCATTTATTACCCTCCTCCATTTATAGACTTGATTTATTTGATACAATATCGATAATTTCTGTGTTGTTGTAACCAAGCTTCCGCATGGCATTGCAGAAGCTTTCGGTATACTCTTCCGCCATCTCACTCCTGGCTTTTGATATCTTTTGCTGCTCCTGTGAAACATATCTTCCCGAAGTTCTTTCGGTATAGAGCAGGCCATCTCTTTCCAGCTCAGCCAGAGCTCTCTGCATGGTGTTGGGATTTACCGAAAATTCAACAGCCAGGTCTCTTACAGACTGCAGCCTCTGCCCCGGCTCCCAGACACCGGATACTATTCTGAGTTTTACATCATTCATTATCTGAAGATAAATGGGCACATTTGATGAATAATCATTTGCCATTAAAACACCCCTTCCGGTAAATTTTGCTATCCCTTTTTATCTGCTTTATCCCAGGTTACTTTATAGCTTCCCTTATGCTCCTTCGCAGTAA
Source organism: Bacillota bacterium (assembly GCA_023392075.1). Lineage (GTDB taxonomy): Bacteria > Bacillota > Clostridia > Acetivibrionales > DSM-1351 > Ruminiclostridium. The sequence continues at coordinate 22,876 of JAEVZU010000294.1, forward strand.
CGGTAATTTTGTAGTCACCGGGTTTGTCAAGTGCCACCTTGAATTCCGAAGTCGGAAGGTCGTTTTCTTCGTAGACGGTCTCGTCCTTTTGATTCTTTTCAGCTTTTTTATCTGCTTCCTTAATAATAATAAAATCAAGCTTTCCTTTTTTTGATACTATGTTAACACTAACCTCAACGGCTTCTCCTTCTTTTATATGCAAATCTGTAGTTTTGTAACCGTTAAATTTTTGATAGGACGCGGACATCCTGGATAAGGTATTTATCTCAACTGATCCCGTTGAACTGCCACTTCCGTAAGTGCATCCTGAAGCCAGGGCTATGGCAGCTATAAGTGCCAATAAAAAATTTGTTTTTTTTCCCATATTTATACCCATGCCCAGCATTTCGCACAAATATCGTGATAGAAATGGCATGGGCTCGGTACCTCCTTTACTTATTTCTACAATTTATTCAACCTTTAAATTCCTTTCAAATAGTTTACGCATTGTATTATTGTACTAACTCCTTAATACAATGATACAATAATTGTATTAAGACGTCAATACAATTTTCACAGTTGCTGCCGGGAAGTTATTGAGAGCTATAAACAATGCATGTGTTCTTCAGCCTTTCCCGCCTCTACAGTAAAACCGGCACCTTTGGCACAAAAAATAGAATTTGAGGTATATTCCGGATCCGCATTTTTATTATAGCCGGATTTTTCAATCACTTCGGGTGCATTATGGCATATGTCGTAGCCGTCAAAAAACAGGTTTATACTGCCCTTTCCTTTTGTAAAGGAAATCAGCTCCATATTGTAATTCATAAAAGTTGCAACCGGTCCCCGTCCTCTTATTTTAACCTTATTTTCCTGCGTTTCAGGAGGCTCAAAATCACCCTGCATTTTCTGTATATCCGATAAAACCCTTCCCATGCTGTCAATATCAACCTCTATCCTGAAGCGGTAAAAGGGTTCCAGCAATATGCATCCGGCTTTTTCCAGCCCCTGTCTCAAGGCTCGTAAAGTTGCTTCTCTGAAATCACCCCCGCTGGTATGCTTCAGATGAGCTCTGCCTGTCAAAAGTGTGATTTTAACATCCGTAACCGGCGAGCCGGCAAGAACTCCGTTATGCTCCTTCTCAAACAAATGGGAGCGGATCAGATTCTGATAACTGGGAAAAAGGTCGTCGATATGGCAGATACTTTCGAAGGAGATACCGCTGTTTCTCGGTGCCGGCTCGAGTCTCAAATGTACCTCGGCATAGTGTTTCAGAGGCTCAAAGTGCCCATATCCCGTTGCCGTTCGGGATACAGTCTCCTTGTAAAGGACCTGGCAGGGCCCGAAATCCACTTTATATGAAAATCTTTGTTCTATTATCTGTTTCAACACTTCCAGCTGTATAACGCCCATTATGCTGAAGTGCAGCTCCTGAAGCGCTTCATTCCATGAAACGTTGAGTGCCGGATCCTCAGCTTCAAGAAGCTTCATTTTATTTAATACTTCCTTGTTGTTCAAACTTTTATCAAAGACAAGCTTTGACTTAAGTGCAGGTACCATCCTGTATACGACTCTTTCTTCCAGGGTTCCTGCTCCGTCTCCGGCAGAGGCTTTTGAAAGGCCTGTAACAGCGAAAACCTCTCCTGCCGAAACAAATTCCTTTGTTGAAAACCTGTTGCCGTTGTATAATCTTATTTGATTGACTTTTTCAGAAGGCCTGGCATTGCCGGTGCTTTCGTCCGGCTTGCCGTATTCCAGAACATCCTTTACAGAAAGCGTTCCCGAAAGAGCCTTTATATATGTAATTCTGCTCCCCTGCTCATCATGGCGTATTTTATATACTCTTCCGCTGAATTTCCCGGTGTTTTTTTCTTCATAATCAGAATATGACAACAGATCAAGAACTTCTATAAATCCTGTTATTCCAATATCCTGAAGAGCTGAACCTGCCATGCAGGGAAAAACATGGCCCTGCTTTATCAGCACCTTCAATTCCCTGAGCCAATCTACCTTTTCAACCTTTCCCTGCAGATAGAGTTCTAAAAGGAGTTCATCTCTTTCGGCTAAAAATTCCATCAATTCTGGATTTGTATTTTTGAGTTTTTCTACAGGAACGCAACCGGTATTTTTTGCGGCATTTGAAATCGAATCTGCTGTAAACAGGATATCAGCCGTCAGCTTTACTTTTATTTCATCTATAACGTTTTCAATGCTTGCCCCTATGCGGTCAATTTTATTAATAAAGAAAAAAGTAGGAATATTTAAATTTCTTAAAAGCCGCCATACGGTTTCAGTATGACCCTGTACCCCTTCAACAGCGCTGATAATGATAACCGCATAGTCCATTATCTGCAATGCTCTTTCCATCTCGGAAGAGAAATCTGCATGTCCGGGAGTATCTATCAGGTAATAGGTTGATTGGTCATAAGTAAAAACAGCCTGATCGGTAAATATGGTAATACCTCTGTCTTTTTCAATTTCGTGGCTGTCAAGAAAGGTATTTTTGTGGTCAACTCTGCCTCTGCTCCTGATGCTTTTAGTATGGTATAAGATCTGTTCTGCAAATGTAGTTTTACCGGCATCCACATGCGCCAGTATGCCTATGGTTTTCTTCATATTAACCTCCATGAGCCGTATAGCGGCCACAAAATGCCAGGACAATAAAAAACTGCCAACAAGTATTTGTCAGCAGTTTTTAGGCTTAATAATTATTCTTTGCCATGATCATGTCCACAGCCGCATTCATCATCTTCACAATCGCAATCCCATTCAAGTTCTATCTTCTGGTGACAGTGAGGGCATTCGATTGCTTCCGCATCCTCATCAATCAAATCAAGGTCAACCTCTATTTCTTCACCGCAGTATGGGCATTCGATTTCTTCGAATTCGATATCATCTTCGTCTTCGTAAACAACTTTTTCAAGTTCGGCAAGATCCTCGTCAATACCATCCACCTGCTCGCTCATTTCGTCCTGTATCTCTTCAACGTCATCAATTGCAAGGGCAATATCGTCCAAAACATCAATGATAGCAGTCAAAAGCTTGCCTTCATTTGTAGTATCTTCTATTTTCATACCCTCTGCCAATCCTTTAATGAAAGCAACTCGTTCACTAATATAACTCATAATCCTACCTCCTCATTTTTACTTAAGTATATTTTATTTATTTACTCTTTCCATGTAGTCATTTGTTCTGGTATCAATTCTTATAATATCTCCAGTATTAACAAAAAGGGGCACTTTTATAACAGCACCTGTTTCAACAGTAGCAGGCTTTGTAGCACCGGTAGCAGTATCACCTTTAAATCCGGGATCAGTCTGGGTAACCTCAAGCTCGACAAAGGTTGGCGGTTCTATACCAAATACATTTCCTTTGTGTGAAAGTATCCTGACTACTTCGTTCTCCTTAACAAGATCGAGAGTGTTTCCAATTGAGGTCTTGTTTATAGGCATCTGTTCATAGGATTCAACATCCATGAAATAGTATAAATCGCCATCATTGTAAAGGTACTGCATATCTTTTCTTTCAATATGAGCTTTTGGCATTTTATCGGTTGGATTGAATGTTCTTTCAACTGTTGCACCGGTCACTATATTCTTCAGCTTTGTTCTTACGAAAGCGGCTCCTTTACCGGGTTTAACATGCTGGAATTCTACCACCTGAAAGATATTATTGTCCAATTCAAAGGTCACACCGTTTCTAAAATCGCCTGCTACTATCATATCTTACCTCCATGATATAAATAAAATTTACATTTTTATGAATTAATAAATAACATAAAGAACTTTTAAAGAACTTTTTATGTTTAATTGTTCCTAGTTTATATTAAATTAATTTTAACGTTTAGGCAAGTAAAATTTCGAAATTAATCACCAAATACTTTATTTTTGGTTAATTTAATACTTAAATCTCTCATTTTCACAGAATAATGATTTCTTTTGGAGCCTGAGTTAAAATTTGGGGAGTTTGATCCCTTATAATAATAGTATCTTCAATTCTGACACCGCCTAAACCCTCAACATATATTCCAGGTTCAACAGTAACTGCCATATTATTTTCAAGAACTTTATTCCCGCCCATTGACAGTCTCGGGTTTTCATGAATTTCAAGTCCCAGACTGTGTCCCAGTCCATGCCCGAATTTCCCTTCAAAACCTTTTCCATAAATGATATCTCGTGCAATTTTGTCAACTTCCCTGCCGGTTCTGCCCCTGACCGCACCTTTTTCGGCAGTAAGCTGTGCCTCTAAAACAATATTATAGATTTCCAGCATCCTCTTGTCGGGCTGTCCTAAAAATACCGTCCTTGTTATATCCGAGCAGTAATGATTGTACAGGGCTCCAAAATCTATTGTTATTGTATCACCCAGTTCAAGTTTTTTCTCAGACGCCACACCATGGGGCATCGAGGATCTCAATCCGGAGGCTACGATTGTTTCAAAGGATGGTGCTGTTGCTCCCAGTTTCTTCATTCTGTATTCCAGCTCGGCAGCAACATCCAGTTCGGTAATCCCCGGCTTTATCAGCGGCAGCACCTGCATTAATGCATCATCAGCTATCTTGACAGCTTTGCTGATTATTTCTATTTCCTGCTCGTCTTTTATGCTCCTCATTTCATCAACCACCGGACCGATACCTTTAAGTACGATGCCCTTGAGTTTGCCGGCCAGTACTTCATATGCCGAAAAACTTACCGCCAGATCTTCGAAGCCAAGAGTTTTTACATTTTCCGAATGGATTAACTCGGTTATTGATTCATTTATATCCGGTTTATGCTGAATAATTTCGAATAAAGGTGCCTGTTTTGAAGATTGCTCCGCATATCTGAAATCTGTGAGCAAATATGCCTTATTTGCTGTTATTACCAAATTTGCCGAGGTACCTGTAAAACCTGAAAGATACATGTAGCTTTCCCTTTTGGTAATTATAGCAGCGTCCAGCTGCATACCGGTCAGTTTTGCTCTGAATTTTTCGAGTCTGTTTTCAAGATTATTAATATTATACATTCTAACTCCAATCTGCGTACATAACGCGCTCACCCTGCCAATTTTTGAAATTCCCCATTAATAACTAAGTTCGTTAATTTAAATTCTTTCCTTTTATCAGTCGTATATATAACCATTCAGGTTTGCTGCCGCATGCAAAGCAAGAATATAACTCATTTTCCCAAAACCGCATATCTGTCCTGCGCACACAGGTGCTATCACAGATGTATGCCTGAATTCTTCCCTGCTATGTATATTGGACAGGTGTATCTCGATTGTAGGTATCTCAATTGCCTTTATGGCATCCCTGATAGCTATGCTGTAATGAGTATATGCCCCTGCATTGATTATCACAGTTTCGTAAACTCCCCTTGCAGCATGCAGTTTGTCGATAATCTCACCCTCATGATTGCTTTGGATAAAGTCAGTTTCAAGTCCCAGTTGTTCTGAGGTAATATTTACTGCCTTTGCTATGTCCAGAAGCGTTTCACTTCCATAAACTCCTTTTTCCCGAACCCCCAACAGATTAAGATTGGGGCCGTTTACAACCAATACTTTTTTCATATTAACTATCATTCCTTTCGCTGTGCTCAAGGCACAAAAAGTGATGTCTGTAACTATTCATATTTTTCTCTGGCCTGGAAATAGAGCTTTTTCATTTCCAGGGCATCCTCGGCCATCATTCCTCTCGACTCACAAATAATTACAGGCTCCATTTTTCTTTTGACAAGTATTGGAGCCAGATGTTCAAACTCCGGCCCAAACTGTCTGTCTGAAAAATTCCAGTGCCTTTTTTCTCCTCCTTTTGAAAACTCTATTCTGCTGAAATGACAATGAATGTTTCTTGTCCTTTCCTTTCCGATTGAGTTTTCAATTATGTCTATCACTGCTGCAAAATCATCTTCAGAATTAAGCCTTCCAAGACCACGGGCGTGCACATGTCCAAAATCGATTGTGGGAATAATCCTTTCATCTACCTTGCACATTTCCATTACCTCTTCGATGGTACCCAGCTGATTGTGCTTTCCCAGCACCTCCGGGCAGATGTGCACGTCCCCGTAGCCTGCAGCATCAGAAAGTTCCAGCGTTTCCTGCAATATCTGCAAAGCATATTTCAGAGCAGTCTCTCTTCCCACTTTGCTGCAGGAGCCGGTATGCACGACAATTCGTTTTGCATCCATCCATTTTGCCACTCTGAGAGTTTCCAGGATATACCTTTTGGAATTTTCTCTCTTTTCCTCTTCCTCACTGGACATGTTTATATAATATGGAGCGTGTATGCTTAAAGATATGTTATTATCCTTTGCCTGCCGGCCGATTTCGGTTGCAGTTGCTTCACCCACATTCACACCCTTTGTACAGGAGTATTCGTATGCGTCCAGCCCCATACCGGCCAGCCACGCCGGCATTTGTGAAGACGACTTGTATCCTTGTTCATAAAAGCTGTCAGAGTTTCCAGAAGGTCCAAATTTTATCATATCTATACCCATGCCCAGCATTTCGCACAAAACACAATGTTAAAAATGGTATGGGCTCGGTACCTCCTTTTAATAATTTTTATAATTTCTTTCAACCTTTTCTCCTAAAATATTGTAGACTATTAGTGTTTCTTAATATACGCCAATAATACTGCATTTGTTGAGGCAATGTCTTCTAAACAGATTCCTTTTATGAACAATCAGCCCAAACTACTTTCAAGAAAAACCTTCATAGCCTTATAGCACATATAAATATCTATTTTACTTGTTACCTCCACAGGGGAATGCATTGAAAGCAAAGGCACACCGAAATCAAGTACTTCAACGCCAAGGTTTGCAACATACTGTGCTATGGTACCTCCGCCCCCCTGGTCAACCTTTCCCATTTCAGAAGTATGCCAGATTATCCCTTTTTCATTGAAAAGCTTCCTTATTAGTCCGACTGCCTCGGCATTTGCATCGCTGGCATCATATTTTCCTCTTGAGCCGGTATATTTCTGAATCAAAACCCCGTTGCCCATATAGGAAGCATTTCTCTTTTCCTGAACCTCCTGATATGCCGGGTCAACGGCAGGGTTTACATCAGCCGATAACATAATGGATTTTTCCATACATTCATTCAGTAAAATATCTGAATAATTTGCAGTTGTCAAATAAATAAGCTTAGAAATAAAACTCCTCATAAAATTGGATTGAGCTCCTGTGTTTCCGGTGCTTCCAATCTCTTCCTTATCGGTAAGGATGCACAGTGCGGTTTTATCTCCGGGCTTTGCATCCAGCAGGGCCTTCATCCCTGTATATGCACATACCCTGTCGTCCTGTCCGTACCCTCCCACCATACTCCTGTCAAGTCCGATGTCTTTTGCCTTGAACGCCGGAACTGCCTCCAGTTCGGCAGAAAGAAAATCCTCTTCAACTATTCCGTATTTTTCGTTCAAAATTTTCAATATGTTAAGCTTGATTTTGTCCTTTACCTTCTTATCATTATACGGCCTGGAGCCTATCAATACATTTAAGCTTTCCCCGGCCACCACTTCTGTTGCCTTCTTTTGCATCTGATCCTGAGCCAAATGGGGAAGCAAATCCGTTATTGTAAACACCGGATCTGTTTCATCTTCCCCGATGCATATTTCAACTTTTGTTCCGTCTGCTTTTACAACAACTCCGTGAAGTGAGTATGGTATAGCAACCCATTGATATTTCTTTATTCCACCATAATAATGTGTTTTAAGCAGAACAAGACCAGAATCCTCATACAGAGGATTCTGTTTGATATCCAGTCTTGGTGAATCAATATGAGCCCCTACCATGTTGATGCCGTCAATCACCGGTTTATCTCCAAGTATTGCAATAGCAACTGCCTTATGCCTATTTATGTAATAGACCTTGGCACCTTTATTTAATTTTTTGCCCTGCCTAAACAATTTTTCCAGATTTTCAAAACCGTTTTTAAGCAATTCCTTTTCTACAATTGCTGCAAACTCTCTTTCTGTTTTTCCCTTATTTAAATATTCCTTGTAATTTTCACAAAGATCAAAGGCATCTCTAATATCCTTTTCACTGTTCTCCCATGCATTCTTAGGCTCATAGGAAAGTTTTTCCTTTAACAGCTCTGCTTGTGACTTTTCTTCACTCATGACAATCTCCCATCCGCATACCATGTACGCTTAATCCCATTATTTTGACTTAACCTAAAAAAATTGATAATATTATCTGGTAAAATAGTTTGAACTGCACTTAATAATACTACCTGTATCTATATTTAAGATATCCAAATCAATGTATAATAACACAGATTTGTATAACTTGTTCAGTTTTATTATACTTACCAAAGGAGAAAGTTACAATGTTTGACAATCATATTCATTCAAAATTTTCTACAGATTCAAAAATGAACGCTGAGGATGCTTGTAAAAGAGCCGTTGAAACTGGATTAACCGGAATTGTATTTACCGATCATGTTGATTATGATTATCCTGACTTTGACGAAAGTTTTTTAATAAATTTTGATAAATATTTTAAGACCTTTACCGCTCTTCAAGATAAATGGAAAGAAAAACTTAAAATTCTCATAGGCGTCGAAATGGGCTTTCAGCCTCAGGTTCTGGAACCGATAAACAAGGTGTTGCAGAGATATCCCTTTGACTTTGTCATAAATTCCGTCCATATTATAGAGCATATGGACCCGTATACAGGTGCATTTTTCAGAGGACGAACCCAGCAGCAGTCTTATGAGCGCTATCTGGAGGAAATTTTAGTTTCAGTCGGAGCCTATGACAGCTATGATGTCATAGGCCATATCGGATACGCTGCACGCTATGGAGACTTTGAGGATAAACCGTTAAGATATGCCGATTACAGTGATTTGCTGGATCAAATACTGAAAGCCGTCATTGCCAGGGGCAAGGGTATTGAAATAAATACCTCAGGCCTGCGTTCAGATCTGAAGCAGCCCATTCCCGGTTATGATGTGTTCAAAAGATATTTTGAACTTGGCGGAGAAATAATAACCATGGGTTCCGATTCACACTTTACCGAGCATCTTGGCCATAGTTTCAAAGAAGCCGCTGCTCATCTGAAAGACATAGGCTTTAAACATGTTGCTCATTTTGAGAAAAGAAAACCGGTATTTGAAAAATTATTAATATAAATTTAACATAATATCCCATTGCAATTTAACTGTAGTGGGTATATATTAAATATTGTAGTAGAAAGAAGGTGATAAAATTGAATAAGGATAACGTTTTTATTAATCCCGACGTTATTGAGGATTGCCTGAGTGAATGCTTTGATGCTTTTGAAAAACAATCTCACGCGAACACTTCCGCCAATACCTCAGAAGCAGTTGAAACAGCCTAGTGAAAAGGGCTTTTTTACTTTCTAAGGTTTTTTTCTGAAGTTCCTTCATCATCAATCATTCCGCAACCCCGTTTTTATATAAATCAAAAATGCATCCCACTTTCTTAAATCCATTTTTTATATAGAACCTTTAGGCACCAGGATTAAAATCTGTAACAACAAGAAACCATATTTTAGTATTCCCCTGCCTTTTAACTGCATTTCCAGACTTTTAACATATTTCGGATTTTATTTTACCGGTACCGAGTAAGTAACATACTCTCTCTCAAAATGATATCCTAATTTTTCGGACAAGGCCATCGATTCCCTGTTTGCGGCATCCCAACCGGGATATAAATTCCTGTCAAGACATTCCAGTATCAATTTTGCTGCACAGGCAAGAGCCAGGCCTCTTCTGCGGTATTCCGGCTTTGTATCTATTTCAATTTCAATTCCTCCGTTATATACCGTGTACGAAGATGCCCCCGATACCAGTTTATCGCCGTGAAGGATTACCGCTCCCAGACCGTATTTTTCAAATTCCTTGTAGCCCGGAAATTGGGAGCACAAATCTTTTGACCAGTCTTCAGATTTTGTTTTCCGAAATATTTTCTCATCAATCATTTTTATTGTATATTCCGGTGAAAGTTTTTCAATATAAGCATTTAACTTTTGCCTGTCAAATACCCCAGGTTCCTTTTTTATAGCATATCTCATGAATTTATTAAATCTGTTTTTATATGCTGTTTCAATCAGACCGGCCCACTCATCGTTCGGCGGAACCATTAAAATATTTTGTGCCGAAAAATCGTCAGGTATATTTTTTACCAGTTCAATATCCGGAACACCTGCAAAAAAACAAAAATCACCTGTTATGATCTGAACAGCTGCCGGCTGTTCTGCGCTATCCGCCCAGGCCTCTCCCATTATGCTATGCAGACATGACCATATTAAGGTTTCCTTCCAACCTTCAAAGAATGGAGCTATTTTATCCATCTCCTGTTTTTTTAAGTGATACATTTGCTATCCCCCCATTATCACAATTTTTACAATATATTATTTTAGCTCTTCGGATCTCTTGTATACTCAATGATATCTCCGGGCTGGCAATCCAAAGCGTCACATATGGCATCAAGTGAAGAAAAGCGGATTGCCCTTACTTTTCCTGTCTTTAAATTTGATAGATTTACATATGAAATTCCGACTTTTTGAGCGAGTTCATTTAATGTTATTTTTCTGTCCGCCATAACCCTGTCCAATCTTAATACAATAGCCATAATATCTCCCTGCATGTTGCAATATTATAGTCCTGCTAATTTTTGCGTTGTGCTGATTAATTCAAATTTTGCTTTACATTAATATTTTTTATGTAAACAGGTAACTTCCGTACCAGTTGATTCCAAGTAGAACTATCGTAAGGCAAAACAAAATTTTAACAGCGCAACAGGTTTATTTTATCAGATGGTAGTATCCCAACGTTTCTGATATATGAAGCCGTATTTTATTACCATTGAAAATAAAATGACAAGGAGTCCGATCATAAAAAGCGTTCCGTCGGCTAAAATAAAACTTCCTTTACTATAAAGTGTGAAGTTACAGTTATATCCGCTGAAACGGGGGAACATAAACGCTGATAAGACAAAAAGCACGCCGATTATCATGGTACACCAAACTAATATTTTTGAAAACGGTTTTTTAATAAGGGCTATACCGATCAACGAAATAAAACAACAAAATGTACTTATAAAAAATAAAGAATTGAATAAAAATATCTTTATTTCATCAGTTCCCCAAGCTTTTTCAATGATACTGGATATAAAATACAAGATCCCAATTAAAGTTACTAATCCCGTTAAAAATATAGATACCGCCAAAATCACTTTGAATGTCAGGCTGAATTTTATCTCCGGTTCCTTTTCACATTCAAGCAATGTATCCTTTATTTCTTCATTCATATCATAACCCTCCATAAATGGATATTATTACTATTAGTATAATACACATATAATGGAAGTCAATATATTTTTAACGTTTATCGTTAAAAGTTAGAACAAGAAATTGTAAATTGTAAATATGGGATGTGCACATAGGTATTGGTGAAGAGCCCTTTTGATGCGGGAAAGGGGTGCTTTCGCACCCCTGTTGATTTATTTCTGAACAAGGTCAATGGAGCCTAATACTACGTGGGCCAATCCAAAACCAATTATGCCAGCACCGATTGCAGCCTTTGAATCACGCCTGGTCATTCCGTGTCTTTTCATTTTCATGTCATAACCACGCATCGCCAATCCGGTTGCCGTAACTGCTGTTCCCAAAACGGCAGGAATAAGTCCTTCTCGCAAAAGAATCCCTCCTTTTAAAACCAGTTGAAAACCAAATCGACTGATTTCAATGAAATAAAATCAGTTATTAATGTCTGCAAATTATTTTTTTATATGTGACTTTTTATTTTTATTTAATCTATTGTTCCTCCGCCAACTACAACATCTTCATTATAGAAAACCACCGACTGTCCGGGTGTAATGGCTCTTTGCGGTGTATCAAATACTACACGGATTTTTTTCTCATCAATAATATAAATTGTAGCAGGAGCCTCCTTCGCAGAGTATCGGATTTTAGCATTGACTCGCATACCGTCAACAGGTTTCTCGATTGAAATAAAATTTAAATCCCAGGCTGTAAGTGTATCTGAAAATACTTCATTGTCATCCCCAAGAATAACCCTGTTGTTTTCTGCATCCAGTGCTATCACAAACATAGGTTTTCCAAAGGCTATGCCAAGTCCCTTCCTCTGACCTACCGTGTAATGCACTATTCCCTTATGTGTTCCCAGTACATTTCCCTTTGTATCAATAAACTTTCCGGGAACTATTTTTTTATCGCTGTTTTCACTCAGGAATCTTCCATAATCATTATCGTTTATAAAACAGATTTCCTGGCTGTCAGGCTTTGTCGCCACAGAAAGTCCTATTTCCTTTGCTATCTCCCTTATCCGTTCCTTTGAATAGTCTCCTACCGGCATCAGAGTCCTTCCCAGCTGCTCCTGCGTCAGATTGTACAGCGCATAAGTCTGGTCCTTTTTATCGGTCACTGATTTCTTAAGAATGTATCTTCCCGACGCAGGGTCAAGCATAACCTTTGCATAATGGCCCGTAGCAATATAGTCTATTCCCATTGCAACAGCCTTGTCTAGCATAGCCTGCCATTTGACATGCCTGTTGCAGGCAATGCAAGGGTTTGGAGTACGTCCTTTAAAATACTCTTCCTTAAAATATTCGATAACGGTTTTATTGAAAATATCCTTGAAATTCAGGACATAATAGGGTATTCCAAGCTTATTAGCAACTCTTCTGGCGTCATCGACCGCAGACAGTGAACAGCAGCCGCCCTCTGATTTCTTCATTTCCTCATCCATGTCCTGCCATATCTGAAGAGTTACGCCTATTACCTCATACCCCTGCTGCAGTAAAATGGCGGCTGCAACTGAACTGTCCACGCCGCCGCTCATTCCAAGCATAACCTTTTTTGAGCTCATTACCTTGATCTCCTATACTAAGAAAAATTTACAACACGTTAAAAAATGGTTGAATAATAACCGGAATATCATTTATTATTTAACCATTTTTAATTAATTCATAGTTATCTGGTAGTCTATGACATCTTAATTCATACATTGCCGGCAGTTAATCACTAGTCTTCATCGTCAAAATCTTCTTCGCGTCCATGGCTGTGATGACAGCTGTTACAGCACCCGTCACAGTCCACACTCTCATCGGGGGCCAGACCGTTTCTTCTCCTGTAATCCTCCAATGCAGCGGCAATAGCTTCCTCTGCAAGATTTGAACAATGCATTTTTGCAGGCGGCAATCCGTCAAGGGCTTCTGCAACAGCCTTATTTGTTATTTTCATAGCTTCTTCAACAGATTTTCCCTTTACAAGTTCGGTGGCCATACTGCTTGTTGCTACGGCAGCTCCACAGCCGAAAGTTTTAAACTTTGCATCAACTACGATATTATCCTCTATTTTAAGATACATTTTCATGATATCTCCGCATTTTGCATTTCCAACCTGACCAACACCATTGGCATCTTCAATTTCCCCAACATTTCTTGGATTTGAAAAATGGTCCATGACTTTTTCACTATACATTTTAAATAACCTCTTTTCTCATATATGATTGACTTTTATGTTTGCCTTTGATAAATTCAAATACTACTTTTTGTTTTTAATTGCTTCATATAACGGAGACATGTCCCTTAATCTACTTACTATTTTAGGAATTTCCTCAAGAAGAAAATCAACATCCTCCTGGGTGTTTTCCTCTCCAAAAGTCAACCTCAGAGAACCATGAGCAATCTCATGCGGCAGACCAATAGCCATCAAAACATGCGAAGGATCAAGGGAGCCTGAAGAGCAGGCCGAGCCGCTGGAACCGCAAACTCCGATCATGTCGAGCATTAACAGTAGTGATTCGCCTTCTATATATTGGAATGAAATATTTACATTCCCCGGCAGTCTGCTGGTTCTATGTCCATTCAACCTGATATACGGGATTTTTGCCATAAGACCTTCTATGGTTTTTTCTCTTAAATCCAGAAGTTTTTTGTTATAGGTTTCCATATTTTCGGACGCAAGCTCGATTGCCTTACCCAGTCCTATTACACCCGGCAGATTCTCAGTACTTGCCCGCTTGCCTCTTTCCTGTGCTCCGCCATGTATAAAGGAGGAAATCCTCACACCTTTTCTTACATATAAGGCCCCTACACCCTTAGGGCCATAAAACTTATGCCCTGACAGAGATAAAAGGTCGATATTCAGCTTCTCTACATCTATTGCAACATTTCCTATTGCCTGTACAGCATCAGTGTGAAAATAAATGCCCTTTTCACGGGCAAATGCACCTATTTCCTGTATTGGCTGGATGGTGCCTATTTCATTATTTGCAAACATGATACTTATAAGAATGGTTGTATCCTTAACAGCCTTTTTTAAATCTTCCAGCGATACAACTCCGTCGCTGTCGACAGGCAGATAGGTTACTTCAAACCCTTCGCTCTCAAGGTATTTGCAGGAATTCATTATTGCAGGGTGCTCTATGGCAGACGTAATAATATGATTGCCTTTTTTCTTGTTGGCATTTGCAATGCCTTTTATAGCCCAGTTGTCGGCTTCACTTCCTGACCCGGTAAAGTAAATTTCTCTTGCCTGTGCCCCAAGCGCCTTCGCAACCTTTTCCCTGGCTTCTTCAATTGTTTTCTTGCTATCACGGCCAAGAGTATATATTGAAGAAGCATTACCAAAATGCTCGCAGAAGTAAGGCTTCATTGTCTCAAAAACTTCAGGCTTAACATATGTGGTTGCTGCATGATCTAAATAAATAATTCTGTTTCCCATATCGAACACTCCCTTATGATTTGAACTTTCTATACCCTCTATTGACAATGTATAACACGCCTCACGCCGGCTATTTTGCCACTTTTCTTTGTCGTCGTCCTTGCCTTGCGTCAGCAAGGTTGCGTCCATCCTCCTCGAAAATTGCCAGAATATCTCGGCGCGAGGTCGGTGATTTTTGAGTGAGATAATTTGGCTTGCGGCTGCCTTGCAAACGGCTTCAACGCAGCCGCAGGGCAAATTAACCACTCAAAAACGTATTGTACATTGTCAATAGAGGATAGGAATATATGAATCGTTTTTCAGGTATTCCCTAATAATATACCCTTACAAAATTAATAAAAACAGGATTATATGTAATAAATATAATCATTTCTTGTTTTTTCTTCATACTGCTGTACAAGATCGGCTATCGTGATAGAATCAACAACCTCGTTGATTTTATCCCTTAATTTCGCCCAAACTGTAGCTGTAACACAATTATCAGCCTTGTCACAGCTGACAGGCATTTCGAGATCTATACAGTCCACCGGGCAAAGCGTCCCCTCCAAGGACCTCAAAACATCTCCTACAGAAATATTTTCAGCAGGCCTGGTAAGCAGGTAACCACCTTGAGCTCCTCTGATGCTTTTAACAAGACCCGACTTTTTCAAGGACGAAAAAAGCTGTTCCAGATAATTCTCGGAAAGACCCTGTCTTTCTGCAACACTTTTTAAAGATACCTGCCCATCCCTATTATGGACGGCAAGATCAACTATAGCTCTCAGACCATATCTTCCCTTTGTTGAAACCTTCAAGTTAATCACCTTAATTCCAATTAATTTACTAGACTTTAATTGATGTTACCACATCGCAAAAAGGAATTCAAGTATAAATAGTAACATTTGTATGAATTACTGGAATTATTTATTGTTCAAATTATTATATGCTTTAGAAAAACGAGCTGTAACACCTGTTTTTAAGCATATAATCAATTTCATCTATAGTTTTTCCGTTTGCGCAAACAATAAA
The DNA here is from genome assembly GCA_023392075.1 of Bacillota bacterium. Taxonomy (GTDB): domain Bacteria; phylum Bacillota; class Clostridia; order Acetivibrionales; family DSM-1351; genus Ruminiclostridium. Next base: position 38,556 of record JAEVZU010000294.1, read on the forward strand.
AACACCATAGCTTGATTTGCTGCTGGTGCTCATAACAGGGTTTGTATTTTCTTCAGTTATTGCCGAAAAATCAAAACGCCTTCCCTCATATAGAACTGCATCTATCGGGTTTCTGTAAGTATATAAATCAACCACATGATACCCTCTTTGGGATAAGGCCTTTGACAGTTCTGTTAAATTTGACTGTACTGCAACTACCATATTTCTACCTCCGAAAACAATAAGGGATATCTTTCATCCTTTAGTACTAACTCCCAGCAAATATTTATGTTACTTGAAGTTATTCCCTGATAGTATTTACAGAGGTAAAATAATTATTCTATATTCCGGACATTTTATTCTTCCGAATTCTGTTTGCTTTCTCCCGGGTTATCCCCGTTTTCCTGAAAATTTTCTGCTTCCCCGGCATCCTCAGCTTCAGTTCCGGAAACATCCCCCGTGATGTTTTCACCAGTTTTGATTATCTTATTGCTTGGCAGGGGTTTGTTGGTAAAAATAAACCACACGGCAATTACTGCATATACTGCAACACTTTGCATTAGAAAAATATGAAATACTACTATGTTTAATATTAGTAGTACAAAACCTGCAAGCAGGATCCACGCCAATACTCTTTTCTTCATTACTGTTCTCTCCATTTCTCCAACCAATCTTTTATTTTGGCTTCATAGCCATTTGCTGTCGGGTTGTAATACAGTGTCCCTTTCATTTCCTCAGGGAAGAATTCCTGTTTTACTATATTATTTTTATAATCATGTGCATATTTATACCCCTGGCCATAGCCCAGCTGCTCCATACCTTTAGCTGCAGCATTCCGCAAGTGCATGGGAACACTCCCTGTATTTTTTGACTCAACATCGGCCAGTGCTTTGTTTACAGCCATATATGCAGAGTTTGATTTCGGGCTGCATGCAACTGTAACTGCGGCATGTGCTAGAATTATTCTGGCCTCCGGCATTCCAATCATCTTTACCGCCTGTGCTGCAGCCACCGCCACCTGAAGCGCAGTAGGGTTTGCCATACCTACATCCTCTGAAGCACATATTATTATTCTTCTTGCCAGAAACTCCACATCCTCACCTGCGTACAGAGCTCTTGCAAGGTAGAATACGGCTGCATCAGGGCTGCTGCCGCGCATGGATTTAATAAAGGCACTGATATTATCATAATGCTCTTCACCATTTTTATCAAAGCGGATTGCTTTTTTCTGAACGCATTCTTCAATTGTTTTCAAGGTTATATCTATAGCACCGTTCTCGCCAAGCTCAGAGGTAAGTACGGCCAGTTCTATGGAATTAAGTGCTGTCCTGGCATCGCCAGAGCAAACCTCGCTCAGGTAATCAAGAGCCTCTTCACTTATATTGATACTATAGTTTCCAAGGCCTCTCTCATTATCCCGGATAGCGGTTATAAGCAACTTTTTTATATCCTCTTTTTCAAGGGGCTTGAGCATAAATACCGTTGACCTGGATATCAGCGCTTTGTTTACTTCAAAAAATGGATTTTCCGTAGTAGCCCCTATCAGTACGATGGATCCGTCTTCTACATACGGCAAAAGTGCATCTTGCTGGGATTTGTTGAAGCGGTGAATCTCATCAATAAACAAAACTGTTCTGCCCTTTGGATTTAGCATTGTATTTTTCGTGTCGGCAGCTATTCTTTTTATATCACTAACACCCGATGTTACCGCATTAAGCTTTTCAAAACTGGACTGGGTAGTATTTGCAATAATTCTGGCCAGTGAAGTTTTTCCGGTACCTGGTGGGCCATATAGAATAATTGACGTAATTCTATCAGCTTTGATCATTCTGTACAGCATTTTGTCCTTGCCTATTATATGGCCTTGCCCCACGAATTCTTCAATAGTTCTTGGCGACATTCTGTATGCCAGGGGCTGTATCTTTTCTCTCATAAAACTCCTTAAAAAAATCTCTTATTGATACAAACCCAAATGTTTGGATCAATAAATACTTATTTTTTTATTATAAAGGTCTTCCAGATATCTTTAACTTCATTAACTGTCTTATCAGTTGCCGTAAGCTCAGGAACAACACTGATATAGCAATAGGAATAGTCTCCCGCCTCAAAACAGTAACAGGTTACTGCTGCAAAGAAATCCGCATCGGCACTTTCCACCTTATATGTATATACCCTCATCTGATAACCCTTTTCATTAACAGACGACTGAACCGGAGTTGCACCATATACTTTTTTCAGAACTTTCATAATACCGAATTTTTCCTCATCAGTAATCGACTTGGACAGTGATGAGTTTTCTGTGGCATAAATCATTACACTTGCATTTGTATCAGGATCTGTAAAATTAACTGAACTTTCATCTCCGGCACCTGATTTGGTCCAATAACCCGGCAGCTTAACACTCCAATTGAAGGTTTTGTTAATATACTCAAATAATTCGTCCTGCTGTGATACTCTGATTCCTACATTTTTATTGACATATTTTTCAAAGTCACTTTCGAATTTCCCTTCATCGACGGAATAGAAATTCATTTGATCTATTGTGTCTTTAAACTGTCCTATAAGTTTGTCATATTCACCCTCAGGAATCTTGACGGTTATTTCATATACAAAATTTCCTTTGGTAAAATATAACTCATCCATAATATAAACCTTGTCACCCTGTTTTATACTGAATTTAAGGTTTCTGGCATCTGTACCGGCAGAAGTGGCATTATCATCAGAGATAAATTTATATACCCTTGTATTGAAATACTTGTTATATTTCTCCTTGATATTGGCTACATATTCATCAAGACTTCCACTGTCACCAAGTGTGTTCATGGTTATTTTCATATAGTGCTTGGTGTCCAGACCAAGACAGGTTGTCATCGGATCATCATTTGACAATACCTTATCCCATTTGGCAGGCACATTGATTGACCACGGCAGATACTTGGCATCCAGATTCAGGGTTATATAGTTATAAAAGCTTGCCTTTCCCTGCTCCACCTTGGAAATATCCTCCACGCCCTTTACCGCTCCTTTATAATTGAGACTGAAGGAATTCATAATATTCTCATAATATTTGTCTGTTAAAAGCTTTTCAGGCGTAACTGAATTATCATAACAGTTTATAGTAACATAATAAAAATAATCTCCCTTGTCAAATACTTTGACACGCAAGGACTCGTCATATTCAGAAAACCTCGTATACTGAAAGTATGGAACAGCGGCGGTAGGATCTATTTTTGAATTTCTTACCGAACTGTTGTACAGTATATCGTTATACAAGTCAGCAAGTTTTCTGCCATTTTTATTTTCTACCGCTATCTCAAAATAAAGACTCCTGCTTTCATTTGTGATGCCTACCTTATCAGATTTAAAGCTGTTGGATATTATTCTCGATCCGGAGGGTATACTTAAACTCCAGCCGTAATAACTGTTGCCGATCTTGGGACTGGTAATGCCTCCGGTAAGAAAGGATAAATCACTTAATGCCCCGTCATCCTCAAGAACTATTCTTATGCTGCCTTTTTTAAGGTCACTGGTAACAGTAACCGGAAAATTTCCCGATATAAACTCCAAAGGCACCATGATAGATTTGTTTTTTACAGCAGGTGCTGCCGGCAGTTTTTTCTTTTCGGTGTTGGAACTGTAATCAGTCAACCCGATAGTTATCTCGGCATTCATTTCACCGAATATGACCTCAATAACCTTGTCTTTTTTGTTTAATTCGGCCCCCACAGCAGTTGTTATCCATTCCAAAGGTACCATTGCCGAATTGTTAACCGTATAAGGTTTTTCAACCTTTGATTCGGTTCCGTTAATTTTGGCCGTAGTACTGCCCACTTGTAGTTCAAGCACCAGTTTGTCACTTACGGCAGCATATGTATTGATCAGGCAGGTTGCTAATATTGAAATCACAATAAGCAGACATAATAAAGTTTTTCTCATTTTCATAAATTGTCACGTCCTTATTTTCTATACTCGTTTCCAGGCAGATACTCCCTGCTCTTCTTTAAAACTCTTGCTCAAAATGAATTTACTTTTCACCGAAAACTACATTGACTGTAAGCTGTTTATTATCCCGGATCAATTTAAAGGCTGCCTTATCTCCCGGAAGATACTTCTTCATTTCCTCATTGTAATCAATAATTGAGTTCACCTTCACACCATTCACCGCTACCAGCTTGTCATCCACCTGGATGTCATACCTTTCAGCAGTTGAACCTTGTTCAATGTCCCTGACCGTCAGACCTTCAACAGAACTGGGAAGTCCGTACTGTGAGGTTATGCTCTCTGAAAAAACTATACCCAGAAAAGGTCTCTTGATCTTTCCGAATTTTTCAAAATGACTTATGGCATACCTGACAGTATCGACAGGAATTGAAAAGTTAAGTCCTTCTACCCCAAATCCAACCAGCTTTACCGAATTAATACCTATAACCTGGCCCTTCATATTTACCAAAGGTCCTCCGCTGTTTCCTCCGTTAATTGCCGCATCGGACTGTATAAACCTGTACTCGCCGTCGGCTGATCTGTTCATTCCGCTGATAATTCCCTTTGTAGCAGAGTTTCTTAAATTAAAAGATAAAGGTGTACCGATGGCAACTACTTCCTGTCCCACCGAAACACTGGACATATCTCCGAAAACAGCCGGAGTCAGCCCTCCCTTGTCTATTTTGATTACAGCCAGGTCAAGACTGTCATCTATGGCCTTCAGCCGGGCTTTATATGCCTTGCTGTTGGAAAGTACAACGACAATGGTATCCATATCCTTTACAACATGGGCATTGGTAACAATATATCCGTCACTTCTGTATATGACACCTGTTCCAAAAATAAGGTTGTCGGTATATTCACTGTAATCATAGCTGCTTTCTTTAAGCTTGCCTATGATGCCTACTACAGAAGGACCAACTTTGTTTATTATATTTGAGACTCTGTTTGTATCAGTGTTTATTTCAATAAACTTATCACTTTTGTTTACGGTAATACCGTCAAGATTCTTTGTCAAACTGTCAACAAGTACATATTGTTTCCCGTTAAATTCCTTTACAGAATCATTTACCTGTTTGCCGTCAATCTTCAAGGTTACATTTCCTGCTGCATATGTACCGGTAGTCATAAATGCGATAGCAGCCGCAAGACATACCGACTTTATAATAGTTTTCTTAATCATATTCCCTCCATAAGCGGATATTTCCAGTCCGGACAAAATTCTACTCCAGATTTCCATTTTACCATTTTACGGGAAGCAGTTCAATTTAATTTGCTGTCTGGAAATATTTACATTGAACTCTACGTAAAAATATCCTCTAAAGGAATCTCCAAACCTTCAAACACATTTGATCTGGCAGTGTTGCAATTAGTATATGTTATAAAATCTTCTATGCCTTCATTTTCGAAATTATATAAGTATATGGCCTTTTTTGATGTATCGGCCAGCCAAAATTCCTTAATTCCCGTGAGTGCATATAGATTAAGTTTTCTGAGCATATCGTGTTTTCTGGAGGAGGGTGAAAGTACTTCGACTACCAGTGTGGGTATGCCCCAATATTTGCCTTTTTCATCTATTTTGTCAGTATCACAGATAACCAATAGGTCAGGCTGAACAACATTTTTGTTGTTATCTCCCTTAATTAATGTGACATCAAAGGGTGAAGTAAGCGGTCTGCACTTTTTACCTTTGAACCAGTTGTAGAAGCAGCCGCTGATTTCAGCAACAGTCCTTTGGTGGGCATAACTGGGCGACGCCAGAAGAAAAAGCTCCCCGTCAATAAGCTCATATCTCTTATCAGATTCCCCGGTAAGCTTGATGAATTCCTCATAGGTCATCCTGGGTCCGTTCTCATCCTCATATATGCAGCACTCTTCCTCCACACTGTCAGCAGTGCTGCAGGAGACCAGTTTTGCTATATCCTTACTGTTTTTTGTTATGATGATTTCTTCCGAGGCCGAAGCTAAAGCCAGATATTTTCCGAAATTATTTTGAATCTCCGTAGATGTTACTCTCATGGTCAAAGCTCCTTTCAAAACCTAACATCCGAATAATACGCAGCACCTCATCCGCAAAATATTAGCTAAGAATATTTAATTTTAGCTAATATAATCAAATTGGTTAGCTAAATTCATTATAAGCTTCCGGACAAACCAAGTCAACAATTTAGCTAATATTAATATACCTTATAAGCCGGCTTTATCAACAGCAGTGTAAATAAGTTTATCATTCACCCTTTTGCTTTCCATCAGTGAGATTGAGTTTACCTTTACCGCTAATTTTCCAAACCGTATCTTATCAATATCAGGTATATCTTCCGCAAGCCTTGTCTCTCTCACCAGGGTTATATGTGGACTATAGTTCCTGCCCTCCCCTGGATAGCCCTCCTTCCCAAGGGCGGCTTCAAGCCTGTGATACAATTGCTGCAGTTCATAACTTTTTTCAAGACCTGTCCAGATTATTTTTCTATTGCCCTTACTGAACGCCCCCAGTCTGTCAAATTTCAGTTGAAAGGAGTTTGTCCCTGCCGCAGCCATATGCAGGACCCTTATGAGCTTTTCAACCTGTCCGGGATTCTGTTCCCCAATAAACCTCAGAGTCAGATGAAAATTTTCCTTGTGGGTAAAATTCCCTCCGCTGCAGTACTTCTTAATTTCCTGCTGGAGAGAATACAAACGTTCCTTTATTTCCTCCTCAAATTCTACTGCAAAAAACACTCTCATAGTAACCCTCCGCTTTTATGTATAAACTTTGATTACCTGAATATTTATGTGGTATAGTTATAATATAATTTTTTGAAGTCAAATATACAACAATGTCTTTTGTATTACAAGGAGGAATATTTAATGTTTTATCAAGTAAGATTTCAAACCGGTGAAATGCCACAAATTATAGATGAAATGAAAAAAGGCAATATACCCTGTATGGATGTTAATGACGATGATGAAATGAACTGGTTTATAAAGGAGCTGGAATCCAAGGGAATTTTCAAGGTAGAAGATATGCCGTATGATAAGAATGCGCGTGACCGGGTCAGAGAACCTGAATTTGAGTATAGAATTGCTTTTTATACTTCACCTGTCAAAGCTGCCGGGCTTGACGGAAAAGCACCGCTGTACATCGATTTTTATTTTGAGCCCACAGTTGACAGAACCTATGACCCGGTTGGAGAAATGTAATTTCATCACTGTTCCAAAACTTATAAATTCCTATACTCTAAAAAACCTGTCCGATCCACCGCAAAGAAGCGGATCGGGCAGGTTTTTTACTGCTTTGGGCATACAGCCGTCACAGTCATATCCCCGTTAATGGCTGCTACCGGGACAGCTGCCGAGCCGTTTATTAAGGTCAGAGCGAGTTTTGAATTCTTCCCTGTGGTCAGGTATATTGTCTGCGGCAGTTTATAGCCTTTGGAGGGTGTTACTGTCACCTTGAGTTCTCCGGCTGCCATAGTTACTGCCGACTTGCCGTTTGCCACATTTGACTTGAAGTTATAGGGTAATCTATTGCCGGCTGCATAAGCAACAACCGTATAGATTACTTCATGTCCCTTTTTAGTGGGGTGAGGATCAAAGGATTTCCCAGTATCCGCATTTATTAATTGAATTCCTTCACCGGCCTTCGCAAAGGCGGAATATATATCTGCAACCTTATAATTTTTACCGTTATCCGAGCCTTTGATTATTTCAGCATTCATGGATTTAATAGCTTTGTCCACCGTATCGGGCATAATAAAGCCGTAGGGATTATAGATTGTCTGGACAACAAGTTTTGCATCAGGATTTAAAGACTTGATAGTGCTGATTATTGCGGCAAAATCCCCTGTTTCATGCAGCTTTTCATTTCCGGTAAAAATTTCGGCCCCTTTTAAAATATTCTCTTTGAGTTTGTTTAATCCGTTACCGTCAAACAAGAGCCCCAAAACTGCAGTCTGGATTTCCAAAGCATCGGCATTAAAGATATTTTTACCGCTTCCGACCCTGTCATTTACTGCGTTCATCAAAGGAATGAAGATGTTATTACCTCCAATGGATAGCGTAATAAGGCTGGCTTTTTTTAATTGCGCCGCTTCATCTTTTTGTTCCTTTGTAAGGGGCTTGCTTATAGCCTTCAGAAGAACCGTACTGTCAATTCCTTCAACACCAAAATTAATGGTTTTAATATCAAGCTTTTTTTCCAGTCTGGTAACAAAATTGTATGGACTGGTTCTATTTTTAATATCATTATTTGCAAAGCTTTCAAGGCCGTACCCTGATGTGATTGAATCTCCCAAAGCAATATATAAAGCTTTGTTTGAGCCTGCAGTCTCTGCTGAAACAACAGACGGATACCAACTCAAACCTGCGATAAATAAACACAGCATAAACACAATTAATCTTTTTATTTTCTTCATTTTAACCTCTTAACCTCCCCGGTTGCTGCAGATAATAATCAAACAGTCAATTACTATCGGCTGAAAGCCAGTTTAAAAACAATATCCGCCTTAAAGGCAAAGACTTTAAACCGTAATTGACTTTGTTAAAAGTAACTAGCAGGTACTTCCTGCATATCTAGATTATACCCTTTAAACCTGTAAAGTTCAAATAAATAGCCCTGTGGTTGGATTTATTTTTTCCAACGACAGGGCTTTATCTCTCTATAGATTAACTGTTGCTTACATTATCCTGACTTATGGATTTGACCTTGTTTACATATATATCCGTAAGTTCAGTTGCGTATTCCTCCGAATATCCCTCGCTTATTACCTTGCAGACAGGTTTTTCAGCATCCGGGAGTACCAGTACCCATCCCTTGTCACCAAAAATTTTTACTCCTTCAGTGGTTTCAATTCCGACACCGTCATTTTCTTCAATAATTGCTCTTATCACCTTTCCTTTTGCTGACCAGGGACATTTTACCTCCTTCTTTAAAATATGAAAGTCAGGTATCATATCCACCATTTCATCAAGACTTACATCATACTGAGCCATATAATCAATTATTTTTACCAGGCCTGCAACAGCATCAAAATTCATTGTGAAAAAGTCATTCATATTGCTTTTTTCAACATTGGATAGCATCTTCTTCATTATTTCCTGGGTTGATGTCTTTGTTCTGATCACATTTCCGTCATGTTCACTTGCAATTCTTTCAACGACATTGCTTGTATTCAACGGCACTATTACAGTATTACCCTTTGCAGATTTCAAATGGATCAGACTTATCAAGGCCATAAAAAGATCGTCCGAGATAACTCTTCCCTTTGTATCTACCAGCATCATTTTTTCATCTGAGTTTTCCAGGTAGACACCCACATCAAATTTACCCTGCTTTACAGTTGCAGTAAGAGTTTTTATATCTGAAAACATGCTTTCCTTCTTTTTGTAATTGCTGTCCAATTTCGGGTTGATAAAGGCATAATCACATTTAAGCTCTCCCAGGATCCTTTCAACAACTTTTTTAACCAGATCGGACTTTGCAATGAGAGCAATTTTAAAATTATGCTCCTTTGCCTGTACACTGTTTAATATATTCTGGCTGTAAAAAATACTGTGATCCGGTATGGTAATTGCAGGCTTAATTTCATTTGCAGAACACCTTACAAAATCTTCTCGTACAAAGGTGTTCTCAATTTTACGCTCTTCACCCCTGTCGATGTTACTTCCGGATTTGTTGAGCATATCTATTACAAGCATATCCTGATCCTGTCCCGAAGCAGAAATATGAATGCCCCCGTTCAAATTATAAAATCTGATGGCGGATCTGACAACCGGCAGAAGTGCCGTGCCTATGTCATAAACCTCAACACCTGCAGACAGTAGTCCGGAGATCAGGGAATTCTTCAACATTTTTAAAGCATCAATATCATCACAACTGACACCTATCTTTGAGCCTTTCCTGCAAATGGATCCATAAGTGGCTCCCAGCCTGGAAACAAACTCAGGTGTAATATCCACATTGATTTCACCCAAAATTCCCCTGTTTCCAAAAATATTTTTGGAAAACCTTGAGCCCCAAACCAGGTTTGAACATACATCGGTGTCAGAATCAATATTCTTGTTAGGCCAGACCTTTACACCTGGTTTTACAGATGCACTTTTACCAAGAATGCAATTATCCCCCACCACCGACCCTTCAAAAGCAGAAGCCCTGGCATTTGCCTGTACCTTGTTGCACAGCACACTGCCTCTGAATTGCGAATGACCTTTGAGAATGCAGCCCTTCCAAAAAATACTCCTTTTAACAGAGCTGCCCTCAAATAAATGGTTGTGATCTCCTATCACAGTATAACTGCCTATATGACAGCCATCCCTTATAATAGTGTTTTTGCCGATAAAAACAGGAGGTTTTATACTTGCCTCCCTGGAAATTACAGCACCTTCACCAACCCAAACACCCTGGCGAACTTCTTTAGCATCTATTCTTATGTCAACCTTTTTGTCTAAAATATCATTGTGCACAGAGACGTACGCTTCCAGATCTCCAATATCACACCAATAATTCTCGGTTACAAAACCGAACATGGGACGGTTTTCCTTTAACAGTTCCGGAAATACATCCTTACTGAAGTCAAACATCTGGTTGGGCTTTATATAACCAAGAATCTCGGGATTCAACACGTATATGCCTGTATTTACGGTGTCACTGAACACCTCGCCCCAGCTTGGTTTTTCAAGGAACCGGGTTATCTTTCCTGCCTTATCTGTCACAACTACACCGTACTCAATCGGGCTCTCAACTTTTTTCAGCACCAGTGTGGCAACTGCCTCTCGTTTCCTGTGAAACTCAAGTGCCTTATCCAGATTGATATCCGTTAAAGCGTCTCCGCTTATAACGATAAAGGGTTCATCCAAAAATTCTTCCGCATTTTTAACACTTCCGGCTGTTCCCAGAGGAACATCCTCGATATAATAATTCAAGTTTACTCCAAATTCACTTCCATCACCAAAATAATCTTTAATAATTTCGGGCATATACTGAAGGGTAACTGCAATATCTTTAATACCATACTTTTTTAGTAGTTCAATAATATGTTCCATCACTGGTCTGTTAGCAATTGGTACCATTGGCTTGGGCCGGTTGCAGGTCAACGGTCTTAACCGGGACCCTTCTCCGCCTGCCATAATCACAGCTTTCATCAGATCCATCCTTTCACATTTTTAATGTTAATAACTGTACGGCGAAAATAAAGTGCATTTGATGAAACCCAGGGATCAACTGTTTTTAGAAAGTTGTTCCTAACCTGATTTATTTTATTATTTTTACCTTATCAAAAAAAACTATTCGAAATGACTTTACTGGAATATATGGAAAAATGATTAGCTGTATGAATAAAGATACAGGAATTATTATCTCTTTGGAAAATCCTTCAGGTTAAAATCCCCGGTAACAAAGTAGGAAGCCTGGGATCTGACCAGAAGCTGCTGCTGCTCATTGTATATTTCTCCCGAGGCCCTCATAATGGTTCTGCCGCTGCTGATAACCTGACCAATGGCCGTAATGGTACTTCCTTCCTGTGTATTCTTGATGTAGCTGACATTCATATCAATTGTCACAACCCGTTTCCCATGAGTAATGCAGGCTACTCCCATGGCAATATCGGAAATTGATGCAAGAGTTCCCCCGTGCACAAAACCATATAAATTACAATGTTTATCAATTATTTGGGCAGTAAGGATTATTTTTCCCTCACCAAGTTCCGCCAATTTAAGACCCAGAAAATTTTCAAGTATCGGTGCCTGATATGCCTCCTTTAAATAATTTTCAAGCCACAACAGGTTACCGTTAATATTATTGTCCATAAAATGTCTATGCCTCCACTTTATACAAATTGTTCCAAACTTATAATTACTATACTCTAAAATACTAAAAAAGCACCGGATTCCTCCAATGCTTTTCCATTCTCAATTCGAATTGATCAATCCAGCTTCAATACGCTCATAAACGCCTCCTGCGGCACTTCAACAGAGCCTACCTGGCGCATACGTTTCTTACCTTCCTTCTGCTTTTCAAGCAGCTTTCTCTTTCTTGTGATGTCACCGCCGTAACATTTTGCCAGAACATCTTTTCTGAACGCCTTAACTGTTTCCCTGGCAATAATTTTACCGCCTATACATGCCTGAATAGGTATCTCGAACATCTGTCTCGGAATTGATTCCTTTAGTTTTTCGGCCATCCTCCTGCCTCTGGATACGGATTTTTCCCTGTGTACAATAAAGGATAATGCGTCAACAATTTCCCCGTTCAGCATCATATCCAACTTGACAAGATCGGATTCTCTATAGCCGATAACCTCATAGTCAAAGGAGGCATACCCCTTTGTTCTAGACTTCAATGCATCAAAGAAGTCATAAATAATCTCATTTAATGGCATTTCGTAGGTGAGCATTGCCCTGCCCTCGTCAATATAGGACATATCCTTGTAAACACCCCTTCTCTCCTGGGAAAGCTCCATTATATTACCAACATATTCGGTAGGCACCATAATAGTGGCTTTTACAATGGGCTCTTCCATCATGTCGATTTCTGTGACAGGAGGAAGATTTGTGGGGTTATCTATGGTAATCACATCACCGGTTGTTGTTGTAACCTTGTATATAACACTTGGAGCGGTTGTTACCAGGTCAAAGTTATATTCTCTTTCAAGTCTTTCCTGAATGATTTCCATGTGAAGAAGTCCCAGGAAACCGCATCTGAATCCAAAGCCAAGAGCAACCGATGACTCTGGTTCAAAGGTAAGTGCGGCATCATTAAGCTGAAGCTTTTCCAATGCATCTCTTAAATCACCGTATTTTGATCCGTCTGCAGGATAAATCCCGCAGAATACCATGGAATTAACCTTTTTATAACCGGGTAACGGCTCTGTTGACGGATTGTCAACCAGTGTGATGGTATCCCCGACTCTTGTATCCCGTACATTTTTTATACTTGCGGCTATATATCCCACATCACCGGCTTTAAGTTCGTCGGCAGGAGAAAGTCCTCCAGGTCTCAGATAACCTAATTCGGTAACTACAAATTCTTTTTTTGTATACATCATGCGGATGGTATCGCCGGTTTTAACGGTACCCTCCTTAACTCTCATATATACTATTACTCCCTTGTAGCTGTCATAAAAGGAGTCAAATATCAGTGCTCTGAGCGGAGCATCCTCATCCCCCTGAGGACACGGAATCATATGAACGACCTTTTCCAGCACCTCTTCTATATTTATGCCGTTCTTGGCGGATACCATCGGGGCTTGGGAAGCATCCAGTCCAATAACGTCCTCAATTTCCTTTTTGACTACATCGGGCTGGGCACTTGGAAGATCGATCTTATTTATCACAGGCATTATTTCCAGATTGTGTTCAAGAGCCAGATACACATTGGCAAGAGTCTGAGCTTCTATTCCCTGTGCGGCATCCACTACAAGGATGGCTCCTTCACATGCCGCAAGGCTTCTGGAAACCTCATAATTAAAGTCAACATGACCCGGAGTGTCAATGAGATTGTATATATACTCATGCCCGTCCGGAGCGCGGTATACCATACGAACAGCCTGCGCCTTTATTGTTATGCCTCTTTCCCTTTCAAGTTCCATATTGTCAAGAACCTGCTCCTGCATTTCTCTGGATGTGAGCACACCGGTCTTCTCAAGCAGTCTGTCTGCAAGAGTCGATTTACCATGGTCTATATGAGCAATAATGCAAAAATTTCTTATATATTTTTGTCTTTCACTTGGCATTCCCTATCCTCCACAGCTCGTTTCAAATATTTGCACATAGTTACCCTCTATTGACAATGTATAACACGCCTCACGCCGGCTATTTTGCCACTTTTCTTTGTCGTCGTCCTTGCCTTGCGTCAGCAAGGCTGCGTCCATCCTCCTCGAAAATTGCCAAAATATTTCAGAGCGAGGTCGGTGATTTTTGAGTGAGATAATTTGG